>JAPUJL010000534.1 GCA_027296185.1 SAR324 cluster bacterium
GGCCGAGGAGTTCGAGGTGCAAGTCGCCCTGGAGGAGCTGCCCGACGGGCTCGTTCACGGCGGCGAAGGCGCCACCTTCGACGATTTCGCCGAGGGCATCCTCGACTATTTCCGCAGTCCACCCGCCACCCCCCAGGACAACCCCCAGGCCGCTAGCGAGTAATCGCGAATGCGCGGGCGATCGCTTGCGCTGCCTCAATGCTGTCTTCCGGCGCGTCGCCGCCGGCCATCTGGCCGGTCTTCAGTTCTACCAGCAGCACCCGGATCGTGGTCTGCCCGACGTTTGTCCCCCGGTGCCGCTCCACCGGATTGAGCGCAATATTCTGGCCGACCTTCAGGTCGAACTGGCGGGTCTCCTCCCCGGGCGCCTCGATCTGGAGCCGCCCCCCCCGCACCACGTAGGCGAAGTAGGCCGGGTGGCCGTGCCAGTTCTCCACGTCGCCGGGCTTGGAGATCACCTCCATGACGCGCACCAAGGCATTTTCGAACAGCACCGTGACGATATGGGGGTTGACCTGGGCCGTGTCCTGGGCCTGAAGCGCCGGGGCCCATGCCACCAGCGCGAGCAGCGCGGGGACGGCCCGGAACGAACGTCGAATGGCGAGTTGCATCGTGGTGGGCTCCTCGTGTTCGATGTGGGGCGGGTTCTTCGATGCCAGGGTAGGGTCTTCACCCGGCGGACTCGAGCCGCGCCTTTACGCAATGAGCGCTGCAAGGTGCGCCAGAGGCACCGGCAAGCCTATTCTCCCCGGTCCCCCAGTACGACCTCACCCCCCGCCCCTCTCCCTAGGGAGAGGGGATTGCGACCTCCGTCCAACCAACCTACCGACGCCCTGGGGTGAGGTCCCGCGGAGGCGGGAAAGTGTCGCCGGGATCACTCGCCCGGGTGCTCCGGCTTCAGAGTGGGGAAGAGGATCACGTCGCGGATCGAGTACTGGTCGGTGAGCAGCATGACCATGCGGTCGATGCCCATCCCCACGCCGCCCATGGGTGGCATGCCGTACTCCATCGCCCGCACGAAATCCGCGTCGTAGGGATGGGCCTCGGCATCGCCCTTTTCCCGGCGGGCCGCCTGCTCCTCCAGCAGCGCCCGCTGCACCTGCGGGTCGTTGAGCTCGGTATAGGCGTTGCCGATCTCCCAGCCCGCGATGTACGGCTCGAACCGCTCGACCAGCTCCGGCGATTCCCGGTGCGCCTTGCAGAGCGGCGTGGTCTCCTTGGGAAAGTCCGTGATGAACGTCGGTTGGATCAGCTGCGCCTCGCACCGCTCCTTGAACAGCGCCTGCATGGCCAGTCCCCGGGAATAGCCGCCCTCCAGTTCGATCTCGTGCTTGGCCAGCAGGGCCCGCACCTCCTCGTCGCCGAGGGCGGCGAAGTCGCACTGCCCCAGCTCCTTCAGTGCCTCGAGCATGGTCATGCGCCGCCAGGGCCGCTTCACGTCCAGGGCTTGCCCCTGGTACTCGAACCGGGTACCGCCGTGGACCGCCACGGCGCACCGCTCCCAGATGGCCTCGAAGTGCTCCATCATGTCCCGGTAATCGGCGTAGGCCTCGTAGAACTCCACCATGGTGAACTCGGGGTTGTGATTGCGGTCGATCCCCTCGTTGCGGAAGTCCTTGCCGATCTCGAACACGCGGTTGAAGCCGCCCACCACCAGCCGCTTGAGGTAGAGCTCGTCGGAGATGCGCAGGTAGAGCGGCAGGTCCAGCGCCTTGTGGTGCGAGGTGAAGGGAGTGGCCGCCGCGCCGCCGTAAAGCACCTGGAGGCTCGGGGTTTCCACCTCCAGGAATCCCGCGTCGATCAGGTATTGCCGGAGCGTTTGGATAATCCGCGTTCGCGCCACGAACACCTCGGCGACCGGGTCGTTGAGCGCCAGATCGACGTAGCGCTGCCGGTAGCGCTGCTCGGTATCCTGAAACCGGTCGTGCACCACCTCTTCCCCGTTCCGCACCTCCACCTTGGGCACGGGCATGGGGCGGATGGCCTTGGACAGCAGCTCGATCCGGCTCACCCGCAGGGTGAGCTCGCCCGTGCGGGTGCGCATCATGGTGCCCCGCGCGCCGATATGGTCGCCCAGGTCGAACAACTCGAACACGGCGAAGGCGTCTTCCCCGACGGCATCCTGCCGCACGTAGATTTGGATGCGGGTGTGATTGTCCTTCACGTGGGCGAAGGCGGCCTTGCCTTGGCGGCGGAGCGCCACCAGCCGCCCCGCCAGCGCAACCTCCCCGCCCGATTCCACCAGCGCGTCGCCCTGCTCCAGCAGCGCCCGCGCCTCGTGGGTGGGGGCGAAGCGGTAGGGATAGGGATCGACCCCCAGCTCCCGGAGCCGGGTCAGCTTGTCGAGCCGGATGCGAACCTGATCGCCGTAGTCGTCCATTCCTCCTCACCCATGGGGAATCCAGACGGTTGCGTCACTCTAATGACCCGCCCCGCAGCTTGGCAACCGGCCACCGCCACGGGCGGCGAATCCCGCCCGCGGTGCGCTGCCCGCAAGGCCGGCGGCCGGTGCCCGCGGTGCCGATGGCCCATTGGGCCGGCGGCCCTGGGGGGCGCGGGCTCGCCGGGCGGCCGTTCGCTCACGGCACGGAACTCGAACGGCTTGGGAAAGTTACTTCTTCGGGGGCTTCTTCACGAGAGGCAGGGTGTTCGGAGCCACTTCGGACATGTCCGCCGCATCGAAGTGGGCGCCCGCCAGATTGGCACCGGCGAAATTGGCGTTGGAGAAGTTCGAGGCCGTAAAATCCGCGCCGGAGAGGTTGGCGCCGCTCAGATCCGCGCCGCTGAAATCGGCATTGACCATCTTGCTGTGGTCGAGCTTGGCGTCCTTCATCTTGGCGCCGCTCATGTTGGCGCCGATCATGATCGAGTGGCTCAGATCGGCGTTGTGCAGAAAGACTTCCGACAGGTTGGCGTTACGCAGGTCGACCCCCTTGATGCCCTGGCCGCTTTCCATCCGCTTTTTCACCAGATCCCTGATCTTCTCCGACGACGTGCGGTCGGCCACGGAGAGGTCCGTCAGCCGCTGGTTCGTGGTGCGCAACCGTTCGGCCAGCATCACCGCGAAGTTCTTGTAGAGCTTGTAGGCCAAGGCCACGTTGTTCTGCCGCAGGATCGCCTCCCGCAAGCTGAGCAGAATCGTGTCGCCACCGGCGGTGGCCCGGGCGGAGCGGGGGGATTCGTCGATCGGGCCCATCTCGCCGAACAGCGCGCCCGCGTCAAGGGTGGCCAGCACCTCCTCCTGATTGCGCCCGATGCTGCGGCTGATCTTCACCTGGCCCGCGATCACGATGTACATCTTGTCGCCGCGGGTGCCCTCCTTGAAGACGATCTCGTTGTCCTCGAAAACTTCCCGCTGCGTGCTTTTGAGCAGGGCCAAAAGCTCGCCGTCGTTGAAATTCGAGAAGAAGACGACGCTTTCTTTGAGCCTGGTGAAGATCTCCTTGTTGAGCTGCATGGTCTCTCCCTCAGGGGCTCCGTTCGAGGGTGGCGGGCGTGGCGTTTCGGCGGGTCCCGCGGGATCCTGGGCGCCCCACAGTGCGATTCGGTCCGTCGATCATGGGGAAGCAAGACATGGACCGCTCAACCGCGGTGTTGCTGGCCTTCCTGGCCCCGATAAAATCGCTCGATGGAATTCTCCCAGCCGGAGGAGGGGACGGACGCCCGGCGGCTACCGGGCCGCGCAGCACCGCGAGGCCGGTTCGAGCCTTCCCGAAGCCGGCGCGGGCGCAAGCACCGCATCCGTTATCCCACTGGCAAAACTCATCTTTTCAGAATGAGTCTTACGGCAGAGCGCCCGAGAAGTCAATGGGACGGCCCCGGCGGCGCCGATCGACAGTGTGCGCCGGAACGGACACTGCGTTAGCCCCAGACATTCAACACATAGAGGATTAACGCCATGCGGACCCACAGCCCGTTGCGCGCCTGCTGGAAATAAGCGGCCCGGGGATCGTCGTCCACCGCCGGGTCGATCTCTCCGAGGCGGGGCAGGGGGTGCATGACGATGGCGTCCGTCCGCATCAGCGCCACGTTCTCCGGGGTCAAGCGGTAGCTGTTGTACGCGCGCTCGTACTCGTGGGTATCCAGGAAGCGCTCCTTCTGGATGCGCGTCATGTACACGCAATCCACCTCGCGCAGCACGGCGTTCAAGTCCCCGTCTTCCCGCCATTTCACGTCCTGGCGCGCCAGATACTCCTTGATGTCGCCGTGCATCTGGCACACGGCGGGCGCGACGAAGGTCAGCCGCACGCCGGGGTATTTGGCCAGCAGATAAGCCAGGCTGCGCACGGTGCGCCCGTAACGCAGGTCGCCGACGAGCGCGACGTGAAGCCCTTCCAGCCGGTCGAAGTGCTGGTGCAGGGTGAACAGGTCCAGCAGCGCCTGGGTGGGGTGCTGGCCCGCGCCGTCACCGGCATTGAGCAGGGGCACCGTGGCGAACTCGGCGGCGCGCTTGGCGGCGCCAATTTCGCTGTGGCGCATCACGATCACGTCGGCGTAACCCGAGAGCACGCGAATCGTATCCTCCAGGGATTCGCCCTTGGCGAAAGAGGAAAACTCGCGGGCATTCTCGGTGGTGATGACGTTGCCGCCGAGCCGGTACATGGCCGCCTCGAAGGAGAAGCGGGTCCGCGTCGAGGGCTCGTAAAACAGGGAGGCGAGGGTGTAGCCGTGCAAATCGCCGGTGCGCTCGCGTTCCGCCAGTTCCGCCGCCTTGTCGAAGAGGGCCGCGATGAAGGGCCGGTCGAACTGCTGGGATTCGATGATGTGCCGTGGTTCGGTCATGGCTCTCCCGGCCCAGGCTTGGCGGGCGCGGCCTCCCAGAGGATCGGCCGGTGCGGTACGATCGCCGCGGCAACCGCATCCCGATCCGCCGCCGCCCAGCCGCTCCGCTGACGCTTCCCACGGCGCGGGCTCCGGCCGGTCACCCGGTAGACGCTGAGGCGCCGCCGCTCGATCCCTCCCCACACGGTGCGCACGGTGCCGACGATTTCCAATCGAAGGCCGGCGCGACTCTCGACGCGCACCACGTGCACCGCGCAATTCCGCTCGCACACCATCAATGTATTCCTTTCATTGAGTTCTTCAAGGGGGCTCCACAGGTTGCGCGCGGGGCGCTCCAGACTGTGGGTCAACGGCTGGTTGGATAGGTGCAAAGCGAATTGGGAGGCGAGGGGATAGAAGATCGACAGCACGTAGTCCGGTAACGGCACCTCCCGTTCCGCCAGCAGCGCCTCCACCTGTTCCGCCGTGCGGCGCCATCCCACCAGCTGGCGGGTCGGATCCTTGTCCGGCGGAACGGGCAGGAAGGGCCGGTAGATGTGCGCGAAAATCAGGGCGATCAGGGCCACATTCAGGGCGTGCGCCCACCCCAGCGCATGGAACAGGCCCCGCCGCCGCCCCGCCCGCCAGCGCTCCGCGGCGGCGGCTCCGGCGAGCATGTAGAATCCGAGCAGACTGACGTTGGCCCACTTGGGATCCGAGAACGACCCGCGCAAGAGGATCAACGTGAAGAACGCCAGTGGCGTGAGCGACATGATCAGCACCAGCGTGAAGGGCGAGTCGCCCCGCCCTTCGCGCCGCACTCGGGGAAACAGCGCGAGGACGCCCCAGGCGATCAACGGCGCCGAGAAGATGATCAGGTACCCGACGGTAAAATTCAGGGCGTGCCGTCCGAAGATCTCCGTACCCTCGGGCACGGCCTTGCGCAACTGATAGACGAAGGAGGCCCACTCGTTCTGGCTGTTCCAGAAGACCAGGGGCGAAACCACCAGCAACGCCACGATCCCACCCAAGTACTGGTAGGGGTTGCGCCATTCCTTGCGTGCCGCCGGGACGAGGGTGATGTACACCCCCACGCCCAGGTAGAAGAGCACCATCACGTACTTGGAGAGCCCGCCCAGCCCGGCGAAGAGGCCCATGACCAGCAGCCACCGGCCCTGGCCCGTGCGCTGGTAGGAGAGCAGCGCCCACAGGGAGGCAATCCAGGCCAGCATCATCGGCTGGTCGATCTGGAAGATCGTCGACCCGGCCGAAAAGTAAAGCGTCGCCTCGAGCATCGCCAGCGTGAACCCGGCGGCCAGCCGGCCGAAGGTGCGGGCGGCCAGGGCATACGTGGCGGCCAGGATCGCCAGATTGATCAGCTGGGCGCCGATCTCCAGCGCCGCCTCGCTGGAGCCCAGCACGGTGGTGATGCCGCGCAGCAGCCAAGCCACCATGGGCGGGTGCTCGTAGTAGCCGAGGGACAGGAAGCGGGACTGCACCCAATGATCGATCGTGTCCGGGTGGGGCGAGATGAACTGGTTGGCCAGGCTCCACAACAGGAGATGGGCGGCGAGCACCGCGAACAACACGGGATGCTGCCGCACGATCCGTATTAAGGGCCGTTGCAAGGGGATCCGTAGATGCATGAGCGGAAATCGAGGGAATCCGTTCCCGGGGGCCTTACCACTCGCTGTGGCAGGTTTCCTGAGGCGTGTTCTCCAATTGAATGGTCATGTGGGCCAGCCCGAAGCGGGTCTTCAGATCGCCCAGCAACTGGGACAACAGCGAGTCCCGGTCCACCGTGCCCTCGATCACCAAGTGAGCGGTGAGCACGGCTTCGGTGCTGCTTACGCCCCAGATGTGCAGGTCGCAGACCTGGGAGACGTTGGGCACCGATTCCAGATAGCGGCTGACCGCTTGGGGATCCAGCTCCTTGGGCACCGAATCGAGGAGGATATTGGTCGAGTCGTAGAGGATGCGGAATCCTCCGGCCCCAACCAGCAGCGCGATGCCGATTCCGATCAGGGAGTCGATCGGCATCCAGCCGGTGAAGCGGATCACCAGCGCCGCCACGATGGTGCCGAGAGAGCCCAGCAGATCGCCCGTGATGTGCCACACGGCGGAGCGGATCGTCAGGTTGTGCCGCGCATGGCGGCGGAGCAGCCCGAGCGCCACCACATTGACCGCCAGGCCGGCCAGCGCCACGACGAGCAGGATGCCGTCCTCCACCTGGCGCGGTTGACTCAGCCGCTCGACCGCCTCCAGCACGATCCACACGGCCACGGCGACAAGCCCCATGGCGTTGATGAACGCCGCCAGAATCTCCGCCCGCCGGAAGCCGAAGGTGCGCTTGGCTGAGGTTTCCATGCCCATCAGCCACACCGCGAACAAGCTCAACGCGATGGCCATGCTGTCGGAGAGCATGTGACCCGCATCCGCTAACAGAGCCAGGCTGCCACTCAGCCAGCCGCCCACCACCTCCACCCCCATGAACGAAGTGGTGAGGGCGAGGATCAGCAGCAGGCGCCGCATCTGATCGCCGATCCTTCCGCGCCGCTCCGTGCTATCGGGGGTGTGCTGCGCCATTCCGCGTTTCGGTGAGGAGCCTTGCCGGAGGCCGGGCCAGCCGCTCCAGCGGAAAGGAATTTTCTCGGGAGCCGGTACTTAACGGACCGGCAATTGACAGGTTCCTCGGGCCGCGTTAGCCATAAACTTGGTGTCCGGCCCGTCCGGGGCTACTGTGCGGGAAGGGGCGACATTCAGTCAAGCCCGCTTCCGCCCAGCACGCCGTGAAAGTGAAGCACCTTACCGCCACGGAAGGGCCGAAGGGATTACCCTGCCCACTCGACATTCTCCGAGACCCGCCCGCGAGATCCCGCCATGGCCGCCGCCGCGTCCAAAGAAGACCTCCGAGAGGCCACCCTAAGACGTTATAACCAGGTGGTTTACCGCCTGGCCGCGCTGACCTGGGTCATCACCCAGGTGTTCGACTGGTCCCTGCTCACGATGAACCTACAGGAACTGGCCTCGAGCGCCGTCTCGCGGATGGCGATGGTGGCCATGCTCTGGGCGCTCCAGCGGTGGATGGTGCCGTGGGTGTCGTGGAAGGTCTCGGGCGCGCTGTTCATGCTGCTGAACTTCGGGGCGTTGTGGGGTGTGGGCACCTACATGTGGATGCCCTCGGTGGATACCCTGGCCAATCTGGCGCTGCTGATCGCGCTGAGCACCCTGGCTAATATTCTGATCCTCGGTGTGGTGCGCTCCTCGCGGATAACCTTCGCCTTGGGCGCGCTGCTGGTGAGCCTGTGGTACCTGTTCGTGGCGGCCGAGCGGGAATTTCCGACCGAGGTTTCGTGGATCCTGCTGGGATTCGTGCTGGGCTTCGCCACGCTGCTGTATTTCTCCATCGAGTCGATCACCAATCAGATGTTCCTGCTGGAGGCCCAGCACCGCGACGCCGTGGAGGCGGAAAAGAACAACTTGGCCGCCGTGATCCAATCCATGGCCGACGGGGTCGTGCTCACCGATATGGAGGGGAAGGTTCAGCAGGCCAACTCGGCGTTCTTCGACATGACCGAGCTGGCGGAGGAACAGGTGACCGGCCAGTCCATCCGCGACTTGGTGCACCTGGCCGGGGCGGAGCAGGAGGACGAGGGCGAACCGAACATCCTGGAACTGGCGGACAAGGTATTCGAGCAGGAAGTGCTCGTCACCGGCGGCGACGGGGAGCAGGTGAAGGCCTTTCTCTCCGGCGCCGCGGTGCTGGGTCCCGCCGGGCGGGGGTTCGGCCGGGTCTATGTTCTGCGCGACGCCCGCACGAGTCCGTTGGCGGCCCGGCTCAATCTGGCGGAGCTCAAGGCCCTGAAGGCCCAGATCAACCCGCACTTCCTGTTCAACACGTTGAACACCATCTCCAGCCTGATTATGACCGATCCCGAGAAGGCGGAGACGGCCACCCAGCTGTTGAGCATGCACTTCCGCAAGGTGCTCTCCGTCTCCGAGCGGGAGTGGACCACCCTGGAGGAGGAGCTGGAGTTTCTGAAGGCGTACCTGGAAATCCAGCAATTCCGCTACGAGGGTCAGCTGGAAGTGATTTACAAAGTGGATCCGGACTGCCTTGGGCTGCGGCTGCCGACCATGCTTCTGCAACCGCTGGCGGAGAATGCGATCCGCCACGGCTTTCGGGATAAGTTCGACCGCTGGCAGATCGAGGTAACGGTCGAAAAATGCGACGGGCTGTGCCAGATCACCGTCGCGGACAACGGCGACGGTATGCCGCGCTCCAAGCTGGACAACCTGCTCGACGGCGAGGGACACGGGCTGAAGAACGTCAGCCAGCGCCTCAGGCTCTACTACGGCGAGGAGGCGCGCATCTCCGTGGAGAGCGAGCCCAATCACGGCACCAAGTTCACGTTGCGCGTCCCCGCTTCCCCCCTCCAAACCGGCGCGACCGCCTGAACCCCGGGGATGCTTCGGGGGTTTGCAGGCCGCCTCGCGGAGATTCCGCACGATGGCGCCGGATCGCCTCGCCGTGGCGCCGGAGGCTCCCGTGCCTTTTGCCGGGGGGCGCGGTGGGTTAGAGTGCGGAACCCGTCCCGTCGGGTCGACCCTTAGCCGTGATGTCCATGTCCGTGGCGCCCCCGAGCCTGCTCTCCACCCTTCTTCCGCCGCTTGCCGCGGGGATCGGTTACGCGGCGGCGAAGTCTTTGGGCAAGGGAGCCGGCTGGGGCGGGCTCTACTGGCAGAGCCCGGTGATGTTTTCCTTCCTGGCCGGATTGTTGATCGCGCTGGGGTTGCGCCCCATCCTCACCCGCGTGCCGTGGCAACGGGGCACCGCCTTCGGGCTGGTTTTGGCGGGCATGCTGGCCATCGGTCCGGCTGGGGACTGGTGCGAGGCCCGGCTGCTCGCCTGGAGTGGGGTGCTGGGCTTTCCCTACGATCTGCCCGCCTCCGCGCTGCCGGAGGTGCTGGGCGCCCTGGCCGCCGCCGGGCTGCTGGCCTGGCTACACCGGCCTTCGGGCGGCACGATCGGCCTGGGGAACCTGCGGGCGCGCCTGGCCCGGCTGACCGGGGTGCAATGGCTGATACGGTTGAGCGTGCTGGGGATCGCCGCCGTGACGGTTGCGGGGGTGACGGGCGGACTGGACGCGCTGTTGAGCCGTCAAATCGGCCTCCCGCCCATGGACCCGACCAATCCCTGGCTGCGCCTGTGGACGCTGGGAGCCGCAACGGTCTCGGCCAACGGCGTGAGCGCCGTCTCATACGGGGCGGGGGGCACGGCGGCGCTCGCGGTGCTGGCCCTGGGATGGCTGCGCGGGCTGGCGCTGATCCTCCCCTTGGTGCCCATCGCCCTGGTGTTGCGGGGCACGCGAACCCAGATCGCCCTGGTGTTCACGCTGGTGCTGTTCATCATCGGCGAATTCGCTCCGCTGATGGAGAACCAGCCCTATCCCTCGGCGAGCTGGCTGATGGTGCGGGTTGGCTTTGCTGCGGTGGGGGCGGCCGCGATCGGCACCGTGACGGCTTGGCTCATCGGGCAGACCTCCGCTCCAGCGGTGCCGGGTTAGGTGGAGCACACGGGCTGCCGCTCCATCCGGATTCCCGGGAGAACTACCAGGCGGTCCAGCCGCCGTCGACGGCGAGCACGGCGCCGGTGACGAATGACGAGGCGGGGGAGGCCAGATAGATCAGCGCGCCCATGAGTTCGCCTTCCTCCCCCAGGCGCCCCATCGGCGTGAGCGCTTCCATCTTTTCCTTGTATTTGGGGTGCACGTCCCCGTATCTCGGGTCGATGGACATCTCCGTGGGGAACCACCCCGGGGCGATGGCATTGACCGTGATCTTGTGGCGCGCCCATTCCGTGGCGAGCTGGCGGGTGAGGTTGACCAGCCCGCCCTTGGTGGCGCTGTAGCTGGCGGTGGGGTAGATCGAGTTCGCCACGCCGCTCACCGACGAGGCGATGTTGACGATGCGGCCCCCTTCACCGCGGCCGATCATGCTCTGGGCCACCCGCTGGGCCAGCAGAAACGGCGCGGTGAGGTTCACGGCGACGGCCGAATCCCACTGATCGCGGCGCATCTTTTCCGCCCGGGCCAGCGGCGCGATTCCGGCGTTGTTCACCAGAATATCGATCTTGCCGAGCGATTCCTCCACCTCGCTGACGGCGCGCTCCAGTTGCGCCCATTCGCTCAGGTCAGCCACGATGGGGATGCAGCGCACGCCCAGGGATTCGATCTCCTTGGCGACACCCTTCAGCCGTTCCAGGCGCCGGGCCAGGACCGCCACGTCGGCACCCGCCACGGCCAGAGCCTTGGCGAATTCCACGCCCAGGCCGCTGGAGGCGCCGGTGACGAGCGCGGTTTTACCGTTCAATCCAAACAGGTCCTGCAACGACTTGGTCATCGCCAATAGGCTCCGTGGTTCGGCGGTTCCGCTCCACCGCGCGCGGCCGCCTTCCGATCCGCCCCTCCTGCCGGTGCCCGGCCATGCGCGGGCCCCGGCCCCCAGCACCGGCAGGGAATGGGTTGGGGCCAGCGGGGCTAGCGCTTGCCGCGGCTGAACTCGTCGCGCACGATTCGGGCGCCGTCCGCGAGGGACTTCAGCTTGGCCCGCGCCACGGCCCGGGGCAAGGCGGACAGCCCGCAATCGGGAGCCAGACGCAACCGCCGCACGTCCACGTAGCGGAGGCAGGAGCGGATTCGTGTGGCGACGCTCTGGGCCGTTTCCACCTCGGGCCGGTGGGCGTCCACCACCCCGATCGCCACGTGCTTGTCGTAGCCGATCATGCCCAGCAACTCCAGTTCGCGCATGTCGTTCAGCGAGTACTCCAGGTGAATCACCTCCACCTGCAGGTCGTTCAGGTACGGCATCAGCGGCTTGTAACTCCGGGGCACGGAGCGGGTGGCGGCGGCCAGATTGCGGAAGCAAATGTGCAGGTGCAGCCGGAACGGCAGTCCCCTCACCAGGTCGTTGAAGTAGGCGACCCAGCGCTCCGGGTTGATGCCCATGAACATGCCGAGTGACGGCTCGTCCAGCTGAACGTCGCGGGCACCCGCGGCGGCCAGGGTTTCCAGCTCGGTGCGCAGGATCGGCCCCAACGCCTCCAGGGCCGCCTGCATGGCATCCGCCTCGCGGGCGTCGCAGAGCATGAGCGCCAAGGAAAAGGGCCCCGGCAGGGTGGTCTTCAGCGGGTGATCGGTCATGGCGCGGGCCTGGGTGAACTCGGCCGCCAGGCCCAATCCTGAGGGCGCCCGGATCGGCCCCACCGCGCGGAAACGCCCGCTGCCCTCGCCGCCGCGCTGGTACTCGATGCCCTCCATGCGGGCCAGGAGCCCCCAGAGAAACCCCACCGTCTCGTTCAGGGCGTGGATGGGCTCCGGGGCGGAGAGGATGCGGCCCAACTCGCCGTCGGTGAGCAGGTCCACCCCGGCCGCCTCCTGCTCTCGAATCACCACCTGCATGGCGTCCCGGCCCGCCTCCTCGAGTTCCTCCGCGCCGATGCGCTCCGCCTGGCGGGCCTCCAGCAGGTGGCGGAACCACGCCGGCGGGGGATAGCTGCCGATCACCGTCACCGGAAGCATCTTCTGCGATTGGGGCGGATTGGCGCGTGGGGGCATTGGAAAGCGAATGAGGGATCAGACGGAACCCGCGCCCCGGCGGAAAAACCGGTAGGGGTCAAGGCACCGTCTGGTCGTTCAATCCCGCGGCTCGGGCATTCCGGATTTCCTTGGCCGCATCGAAACGGGAGCGGCGAGAGCTATTGCGCGCGCTGGAGCATTTACTGCAGCCGGGCGCGCGCGGCGGCCACCTGGGCCTCCATGGCTTGGGCTTGGGCCATGGAATGCTCCAGGATGGCGCGCTTCCGCGCCAGGCGCGCGCGGCGCATGGCCTCGACCCGCAGCCGGGCGCGTTCCAGCCGGGCCATCCAGGCCGCGTCCACGGCGCTGCGGTCCGCAAATATCCGGGCTCTCGGGGCCGGGTTCGCCCGCGCCCTGAGCGAGTCGAACTGCCGTTCCCGGAATGCGCGGTCCGCAGCCTCCCGCTGCCGGATTTGGGCAATGCGGGATCTCGAGGCGCGCAAGCCGTCCGGGTCGAGGTCGACAAAGGCAAGGTTGGGGGCCCCTAGCTTGCTCTTCTGTGCCCGCTCGTGGGCGCGGATGGCATCCATCCGCTGTTCCACCCGATTGTGGTCGATGGCGGGCGGGAAGCGCTCGAACCGCCGGCCGCGCGCACAGGCGGCGATCGCCAGGCATAGCGCCAGGGCAAGGAGCGCGCGTTTGATCGGCGAGAGGTTCATGATACACTTGATGCGACATCGCGCCGCCCGCGAGCCCGTCACCGTTCGCTCATTCGGGCGGAGTGGGAGCAGCGGTCCCCGGCGACCGG
>JAPUJL010000535.1 GCA_027296185.1 SAR324 cluster bacterium
GATAAAATGGACTCCAGCCGGGGATGACGCCGGAGCCGCGGCGGGCCGGTTCGCCGCTGGCCGCCTGAATTTCCATCGGCGCCGGTCGCCTGAATTTCCATCGGCGCCGGCCGCGTCCCGCCCCCTATGCCCCCGTAAACACCGGTTGGCGCTTCTCGTTGAAGGCTTTGACGGCTTCCTGGTGGTCGGCGGTGAAGTTGGAGAGCCCTTCGAGGGCGATCGATGCTTCCAGGTTCTGGCTGGCCAGGGCACGCAGGGGGGCGTTGATGGCCATCTTGGTCCAGGCGATGGCGCGGATCGCCCCGCCCAGCAGACGCTGGGCGAATTCCTCGACGCGGGCGTCCAGCTCGTCGTGAGGGACGCAATGGTTGACCAGGCCCATCTGGGCGGCCTGGGGCCCGGGGATCAGCTCGCCGGTGAAGAGGAATTCCTTGGCCCGGGCGAAGCCGATGAGGTAGGGCCAGATGGCCGCGCCGCCGTCACCGGCGACGAAGCCCATCTTCACGTGGGGGTCGCCCACCGACCCCTGATCGGAGATGAAGATCACGTCGCAGAAGAGAGCCAGGGTCGCCCCCAACCCGACCGCCGGGCCGTTGATTTTGGCGATCACGGGCTTTTCCAGGTCCAGCAGGCTGAGCACGATCTTCTTGCCCTCGCGGCTGGTTTTGCGCCAGGTGGCGTTGTCCTCGATCATGCGCTGCATCCACTGGGTGTCGCCGCCGGAGGAGAAGGCGCGCCCCGCCCCGGTAAGCACGACCACCTCGACCGAGTCGTCCTCGTTGATCCGGTCGAACACCCGGGAAAGCTCGGTGTGCATGGTGGCGTTCACCGCATTGAGCTTCTCCGGCCGGTTCATGGTCAGGGTGAGCAGCTTGCCGCGGGTTTCCACGGACAGGGTCTCGTAATCGTAGGTCATGGCGGTGCCTCGGTCGCGGTGTGGCCTGGGGGGCCCGGCCGGGGCGGCTCGATTTTTGGCCCGGCGAAAGCCCGGCTGGGCGGGTGGGGCGGGCCCTGGGGAGCGGGTCAAGCGTTGCGGAAGGCGGGGACGATCTCGTTGCCGTAGACCTCCAGTTGCCGTTCCTCCTCGCCCACCATCAGGTAGATGTTGAACTGGGTGACGCCCGCCTCCTGCAGGTCCCAGAGTTTCTTGGCGTGCTGCTCGGGGGTGCCGAGGATGCAGAAGCGGTCCACGATGTCGTCGTCGATCCAGGCCAGGTGATCGGCGTCCTTGTCCGCGTGATGGCGATAGTCGTAGCCCTCCCGGCCGGCGACATAGGCCGTGAGGGCCTCGGGCAGCTCGGAGGCGTCGTAGCGGGCGATCAGGTCGGCCACGTGGTTGCCCACCATGGCGGGAAACCACTTCACGATGCGCCGCCCCGTGGCCATGTCGGAGGAGAGCCAGATGGGCGCGGCGGCCATCACCTCGATCTTCGAGAAGTCCCGCCCCGCCTGCTCGGCGCCCTCCCGCACGAATCCCAGGCACCAGCGGATGAGGTCCGGATCGGCGAACTGCATGATAACGCCGTCGGCCACCTCGCCGATGGTGCGGCACACCCGCGGGCCGTAGCCCGCCAGCCAGACGGGCAGCTTCTCGTGGGCCCACTCGATGTGGATGCGGTTGCCGTCCACTTCCACCGGCCGTCCCTCGGCCAGGTCGCGGATGTCCTGGGCGGCCTGCTTGAAGTGGGCGACGGTCGTGGGCTTCTTCCCGATCACCCGGCGCGAGCTGTCCCCGCGGCCCATTCCCAGCACCATGCGTCCGCCGGAGAGGTTGTTCAGCGTCGCCAGGGCGCTGGCCGTGACGTCCACCGTGCGCACCAGGGGGTTGGTGACGCAGGTGCCCAGGCGCATGCGCTCCGTGTTCAGCGCCATCAGGGTCAGCAGCGGATAAGACTCCTGCCACAGAACGTGGGAATCGAAGACCCAGCCGTAGGTAAAGCCCGCCGCCTCCGCCTGACGGGTCAGCGCGGTCATGCGCTCCCGGGGAAAATCGGCCTTGAAGGTAATTCCGAACTCCATGCTGCTGCTCCCGAAACCCGGTGGATGGCGCCGGCCTCCGCGCGCCCGATGCGGCTCCCGAAGCCCTCCGGGCCGCCGGTGGCGCCGAACGCGGAACCTCCCCCGGCTGGCCTCGTTTTAACAAGCTATCGCGGGTAAGGCTATCCCCCCGGCCCCGCCCGGTTCGGACCCGAGGGGAGGCGGCGGGTGCCGAGGAGACGATGGGTGGAACGATCGAAGTCACGTCCCGCTTGCCATGGCGGGGCGAAATAGGGATATAACCGGGGCGGAGCGCGGGAACGGAGCCCAGGGGCCGCGCGCGCGCCTCGCCCGAACCCGCGGCGGTTTTACCGATCAGGAGGGACGATGATTCCCAAGCTCGCCAAGGTGCTGGTGGTCACCGACTTTACCGCGGACGCGGGCCACTCCTTGCCCTTTGCCTACGCCATCGCCGAGCCGGGCGGGGAGGTGGTGCTGATGCACGTGATCGAGCACCAGGACAACCCCAACCCCCTCTACGCCCACTACAGCGAGGACGACCTCTCCAACCCCGATCGGCGGCGAAAAGCCGTCGCGGAAGTGGAGGAGCGCCTGCGCGGCATGATCCCGAAAGGGAGCCAGGAAAAAAGCGTGACCACCACCGTCGCCGCCGTGGTCCACCCCGCCGTGGTGGACGGCATCCTCCAGGAGGCCCGCGAGCGCAAGGCCGACGCCATCGTGATCGGCTCCCACGGCGGCAGCGGCTTGGCCCAGCTCCTCATGGGCTCCGTGGCCGAGGCCGTCACCCGCCACAGCGAAGTCCCGGTCCTGATCGTCCCCCACAAGGGTTAGCCCCCGAGCCCTGTCCGCACCGCCCCTCCGCCGACCCTAGCGTCCACACGAAACGACAAACCCCACACCGCCCGGAGGCGATACGGGGTTCGCGAAAAGGTTCGGTGTAAGGCTGATTTGACGGTCCGAGCGGGCGAAATGCTGCGAGGGCCGCCATGGTTGAACGGAATGTGCGGG
>JAPUJL010000536.1 GCA_027296185.1 SAR324 cluster bacterium
CTGAGCGAGGGGGTGGCGCTGTTTCACCGCTTTGTGAACACTTACCCGCGGCACGGTCTGGCGGACGATTGCCTGATTCACATCGGCGAAATCTTCGCCCAGGACTACGGGGACCCCCAGGTGGCCTACCTGGAATACCGCAAGGTATGGGAGCTGTATCCGGAAGGCGACCAGGCGCCCCTGGCCCGGAAGCGCGCCAAGGCCCTGGAACCCCGATTGCACAATATCCTCGCCTCTTCCCGGGCCGAACCGGCGGAAGAGGCCCGGGCCACCGCAGCGCCCAAGGCGGCGGAAGCCGCCGCGGTCCCAGGCCGCACCCCCAGCACGACGCCCGGCGTCACCTTGAAGCGGATTCAGTACCTCTCCGCGCCGGAATGGACCCGGGTGATCCTCACGGTCAGCGAGCCGGTGGAGTACCGCCATGCCCGGCTGCCCGCCGCCGCCGGCAAGCCGGAGCGGGTGTACGTGGACCTGCCCAATGCCGTGCTGGCCGCGGATCTGAAGAACGCCTTTGCGGTGTGGGACTCCCGCCTGAAACGAATTCGGGTGGGCCAGTCGGAGGGGGGACGGGTGCGCGTGGTATTCGACCTGGATCGGGTGGACAAGCTGTCCTTCAAGCAGTTCCATCTACCCCGCGAATCGAAGATCGTCCTGGACCTGCACGCGGCCCCCGCGCCGCTGCCTCCGCCCACGACGCGGCTCTCCGAGGCCGATCCGCCGGCGCCGGAGACAGCCCGCTCGCTGAACCGGGCGCTTGGGCTCAAGGTGCGCACCATCGTGCTCGATCCGGGTCACGGCGGCCGCGATCCGGGCGCCACGGCCTTCGGGCTGAAGGAGAAGCAGGTCGTTGTGGAGATTGCCAAGGCGCTGCGGGACATCTTCCACCGCGAGCGTCCGGACATCCGCGTGGTGCTCACGCGGGAAGACGACCGCTTCATCCGGCTGAGCGAGCGGTCCAAAATCGCTCATCGCCTGCGGGCCGACCTGTTCGTATCGATCCACGTGAACGCCCACGAGATCGAACGCTTCTTCGGAATCGAAACTTACTTCCTCAATCTCACCTCCGATGCCTCGGCCCTGCGGGTGGCGGCACGGGAGAACGCCTCCACCGAAATGCAGGTCGGCGACCTGAACGCGATCCTGCTGGACCTGCTGCGGGATACGAACATCATCGAGTCGGGAGCGCTGGCCAAGACCCTGCAAACCTCGCTGGTAAGCCGGCTGAAGCCGGGCTATGGCGTCCGCGATCTGGGTGTCAAGCAGGCGCCGTTCATGGTACTTCTGGGTTCCGAAGTGCCCAGCGTGCTGGTCGAGGCCGGGTTCATCACCAACCGCAAGGAAAACGGCCGGCTGAAGCAGCGCGCCTATCTGCAGCAGATCGCCCAAGGCATCTATGAGGGACTCGACGCCTATATCGACCAGCAGACCCTGTCCGCCTCGCCGCCGCCGTCTCCGGCCGTGGCGCGCAATTAGGCCTCCCTCTCTCTCCCTTTCGCCATCCGACCTGCGGCGGCGCCCCCCGGGGCCGCTGCCGGTTTTGCCCGTTCTGCTCGGCCTCGCACTGCTGGTGGGCTGCGACCGCAGCATCGAATTCCGGCCGCTGGACTACGAGGCTTTCGAGGGCCGGAATGTGCTGGTCCTGACCGCTACGCAGTTGGAGCCCTTGCCCGCCGAGATCGTCGAGCAGGTGCAGGCGCGCGTGGAGGAGGTGCTGCTGGCTTCCCCCTATTTGGCCACGGTTCTGACACGGGAGGGCTTCCGCGAGCGCAACCGGGACGACCGCATCACCCAATTCAAATACGAACTGCTCTCCGATACGGTCTCGGTGCTGGGCATCGCGGACCGGGAGCTATCGGCGAGCCTCGCCGAGTCCCAGGGCGCCGATCTGGCGGGGGTGGTGCAGGTGCTGCACCTGCCCTGCCCCAACTGCCAGGAGAAAAAGCCCCGCATCGCCATCACCGTCCAACTGATCGATCTTCGCACCAGCGAGCTCCGGTGGCGCCTGCACCTCTCCCGCATCGTGGACAACGACGTCGACGCGGAGACCCTCGCCGAAGACGCTGCGGAGTTGGCCGAAGAACTCGTCGCCACCCTCGATCACCTCATCAAGCCCAAGTGGCACCGGCTGCGCTTCGAGCATCTGCGGTAGCCCCGCCCTCCAAGGCCGTACGTGGCGGAACCGCCCACCGGCGGCGGTCGCCCATGCCGCAGCGAACGCGATGGATGGGGGAACGGGCCACCGCGGGTGAGCCGCCGGTGAGCCGCCAGTGATCGCGGGATCGATTGAGAGTGGGAAAACCCGGGGCGGGACCGCCCCGGGCGGGAATCAGTTCCGCACCACGAAGGCATCCGCAAAGCGCGAATCGGCCGTGACCAGCCTCTGGCGCGCCGTCTCGGCTGCGTTGCGGCTGGGGTAACGCCCTCCCACCACGTACTTCAGGGTATAGGGAATCGCCTTGATGCGCGTGGTGAACAGCACGTCGCCCAAGAGGCGCTGGTTGAGCGCGTCCTTCACGATGTTTGCGCGGCCCAGATCGGTAAAGCTGCCCATGGAAATCTTGAATCCGTTGCCCGTGGTCAGCACGTAGGCCTGGCCTTCCATGCGGTTTTCGCGGTTGACGCGGTCGGCCATCTTCTGGGCGGCGTCGCGGGAGCGGAAGCTGGTGTTGGAGAGAATTTCGAGGGCTTCCCGGGTCTGGGAGCGCTCCCGCACGCGGGAATCGATCCGGTTTTCGCCCAGCCGCCGCTGGAACTCCTGCACGCAGGAGGGAAAGAAACAGGTCGCTACCTGGATGCCGTAGGTCACGCTGGGTTCCGCCGGGGGCGGAGCGGGCTGCGCCGGCTGGGGCGGCGGCTGTACCACCACCGCGGGCGCTTCCTGCGGAGGCGGAGGGGGCTCTTCCTCGACCACCGGCTCCTCCTCGAAGGGCTCGGGCTCCGTCACCTCCCAGGGCACCTCCTCGCTGGGGATGAAGAACCAGTAGAACGCTCCACCGATCACCGCCAGCGGGATGAGCAACATCACCGCGCGGCGCATGAAGGATTTCTTCGGTTTGTCCTTGGCAGGCTTGGCGGCGGGCTTGGGCGCCGTTTCCGCGGGCGCGGCGGCCACGGCCACGGCCGCGGCGGCGGCGGCGGCCGGCGCCGCGATCGCGGCGGGTTCCTCGGCGGGCGGCGCTTCGTCCTGTGCCACCTCGAGGTCGTCGATGGTGGAGAGATCCTCGAAGAAGGAATCCAGCTCGGAATCGGAGGTTTCGCCTCCGCCTCCGCCGCCTTCTTCCCCGCCGGGCGTATCGCCCAGCAACTCGTCGAGCTCGCCGCCACCGGCCGCGGCGTCTCCGCCACCCTCCTCACTGAACAGGTCGTCGAGATTATCGAAACCGTCTAGTTCTTCTTCCGCCATAATACCCTTCCCGGCCGATTAC
Organism: SAR324 cluster bacterium; assembly: GCA_027296185.1. Taxonomy (GTDB): domain Bacteria; phylum SAR324; class SAR324; order SAR324; family JACQKK01; genus JAPUJL01. Next base: position 3,426 of record JAPUJL010000536.1, read on the forward strand.
CGGAGCCTGTCAATCGCTGTTCGCTCGCCGCCCATTGGCCGGCGGTATGATCCGCCCCGCCTTCCGCGGAGCACCCCACATTCTCCCAATGTTCTCGATATAATGCACAAAAAGTACCGCGAATGAAAAGAGTCGCCGGATTTAGCCCAAAACCTCGGCGCAAGCGCCGCGCCGCCCGCTCCTGGTGCGGCGGGGCTCCCTCGGCCCCGGCATGCTGCCGCACGGTGTGTCAGAGGAGGCGCCGGCGCTACGGGGAGGCGCCGCTGCGACGGCGTTACGGGGAGGCGCCGCTGCGCCAGGGGAGGCGCCAGCCGGTGCGGAGCAGGGTAACACCGGCCACGGCCGTAAGGATGACCGCCCCGCCCAGCACGGTGCGTGACGTGGGAATTTCGCCCAGCAGCCAGGCGGCCAGGGCGATTCCGTAGATCGGT
>JAPUJL010000537.1 GCA_027296185.1 SAR324 cluster bacterium
CGTTCCCCACCAGGTTGGTGATGACCTGAACCAGCCGGTCCCGGTCGCCCTCCAGGACGATCCCGTCGTCGACCTTGTGCTTCAGAGCCACCTGCGCTTGGCTGGCCACGGGTTCCAGCTCGCTCAAGGTCGTGGCGATCAGTTCCCGCGCATCCAGCTGGACCGGAAACAGCTCCAACCGCTTGTACTCCACCTTCTCCAAATCGAGGATGTCGTTGATCAGGCGGGCCAAGCGGTTGGTGTTGGCCTGAGCGATGTGGAGCATTTCCATGGCGTCCTCGGGCAGTTCCAACCCCATCTCGTCCATGACCAGGTTCAGCGAATTGCGGATCGAGGTGAGCGGGGTGCGCAACTCGTGGGAGACGATGCTCACGAAATCGCTTTTGAGGATCTCGATCTCCTTCTGCGCGGTAATGTCCCGGCTGATCGTCGAGAGGTATTCCACCGCACCCTTCCGGTCCTTGTGGGCGATGATGACTTCCGAGACGGGCATCCTCCCGCCGCTGGGCGTCAATAGCTCCGATTCGCCCATCCACGTCCCTTCGGCCAGAGCGGTCGGAATGGCCACTTCCTCCACGGATTTTCTCGCCTCGGGCGTGTGGGCGTCCAGGTAATGTAAATCGGAGACGTCTCTGTCGTCCGAGATGCCCATGATCCGCCGCGCCGCCCGGTTGAGGAAGATCGTCCGGCCGTCCCGCCGGGAAATCTTCACCGGGTCCGGGGTGACCTGAAGAATGGAGACCAGCCGCTCCTGGGTACTCTCCACCCGCTTGCGCTCCATGATATTCCGCAACATCAGGGCGCCGGGAACGATCCAGGCGACGATCGCGATGGATATACCCGTGACGACGAATTCCCAGCGCTCGGCGATCGACCGGGGCAGGTGGCCGGAAAACCACAGCGCCGCCACTCGATCCACCAGGGAGAATTCCCACGCCATGGAGATCAGGAACAGGATCAACAAATACAGCGCAGTCAGCAGTGCGAAGATCCGATATTGCATCCTGACTCCCGTGAATCCGAAACGAAACGAATGGAACCGCACCCCGGACAGGATACGGTTCCCCTGGATCGGCGGGCGATCCGATGCGGCCTAGAACAGACCGCGGATGGCGTCGGTGATGCGCTCCTGAGAAGGAATCACCGCCCGTTCGAGATTGTCGTTGAAAGGCATGGGAACGTCGAGCGCACACACCCGCGCGATGGGGGCGTCCAGCTCGTCGAATCCACGCTCGTTGACCATGGCCGAGACTTCGGCCCCGAACCCGCCACGCTTGCACGCCTCGTGGGCGATCACGAGGCGGTGGGTCTTGGCGACCGAAGCGAGGATGGTCTCCTCGTCCAGCGGGCGCAGGGTGCGCGGATCGATCACCTCGACGCTGATGCCCTCGCGCTCGAGGACATTGGCCGCCGCCAATGTCCGCGAGACCATCAACTGCGTCGCGACGACGGTGACGTCGGTGCCCTCCCGCTTCACGTCCGCCTTGCCGATGGGAATGGCGTAGGGTTCCTCCGGCACGGGACCCGTGGCGCCCAGATAGAGCATCTTGTGCTCGAGGAAGATCACTGGGTTGTCGTCGCGGATTGCCGCGGTGAGCAGGCCCTTGGCGTCGTACGCGGTCGAGGGCGCGACCACGACCAGCCCCGGAATATGGGTGAACCAAGCCTCCAGGCTCTGGCTGTGCTGCGCCGCGAGGCGGATGCCCCCACCCTGGGGTCCGCGGATGACCACCGGCACGGTCGGCTCGCCGCCCAGCATGTAGCGGAACTTCGCCGCCTGGTTGACGATCATGTCCATCATCAATGTGACGAAGTCGAAGATCTGCACTTCGACGATGGGCCGCATCCCCGCGATGGCCGCGCCGATTCCCGTGCCGCAGAAGGTGGCTTCCGATATCGGCGTGTCACGCAACCGCTCCGCGCCGAAGCGGTCGATCAGCCCCTTGGTGGCCTGGAAGATGCCGCCCGTGGCGCCCACGTCCTCGCCCATGACGAACACCGAGGGGTCGCGCTCCATCTCCTGACCCATCGCTTCGCACAGTGCCTCGGCGAAGCCGATCTCCCGGGTGCCCCGGCTGCTGGGCTCCTTGTGGGCGATGTGGGGGGCGTAGACGGCCTTCTCGAGCAGGTCCACGGTGGGTTCCGGGCTGTCCTCGGCGAACTTCACCGCGTCTTCGAGCTGGTTTTGGGTCTCGTCCTGGATGGCCTTGATGCGGGATTTGGGAATGCGCTTCTCTTTCAGCATCCGCTTTTCGAGCAGCTTGATTGGGTCGCGCGCGATCCACCGCTCCATGTCTTTCTGAGAGCGCGGATCGAGGATATTGGCGCGCATGCTGTGCTGGCCCCAGCGCCAGGTGAGCGCCTCGATCAGGGTCGGACCCTCGCCGGCACGGGCGCGCCGCACGGCCTCGCCCACCACCTTGTAGACTTCGACCGAGTCGTTGCCGTCGATGGTATGACCCGGGATGCCGTAGCTGATCGCCCGTGTGGAGATCTTCTCCACCGAGGTGGTGGTCTTGTAGGAGGTGCTGAGCGCGTACTGATTGTTTTCGCAGATGAAAATGACCGGCAGCTTCCAGATCGCCGCCAGGTTCAACGACTCGTGGAAGATCCCTTGGTTGGAGCCTCCGTCGCCGAAGAACGAGATGACCACTTGATCGGTGCCCCTGAGCTTTGCCGCCAGCGCGGCGCCGTTGCCGAGGGGCATGGACCCCGCCACGATGCCGTTGGCCCCCAAGATGTTCCGCTTCATGTCGGCGATGTGCATGGAGCCGCCCAGCCCGTGGCTGTAGCCTGTCTCCCGCCCCATCAGCTCGGCCATCATCTTTTGCACGTCGGCGCCCTTGGCGATGCAGTGGCCGTGGCCGCGATGGTTGCTGCCGACGTAGTCGTCTACTCGCAGGTTCGCGCAGGCCCCCGCGGCGATCGCCTCCTCCCCGATGTAGCTGTGGGCCGTGCCCTTAACCCTCCCCGCTTGGAACAACTCGGCCGTCCACTCCTCGAAGCGGCGGATGCGGCACATTGTGGAATATAGCTGTTCCAGCACCTCCGGAGAAACCGGGGCGTCTTTGCTCTGGGTAGTCCTGGCCATCGCGCATCCTCCGTGCGGGGGTGAAACCTGGGCTCGCGCCCCCGAGTTTTGAGAAAATAACGGTGCTCTGCCTCATATCAAAAAACGGCCGCCGGAGGAATAGCGCTGTCTTCCCGTCGTAGCGGAACCTTCCCCGCTTGACCCGCGGTGGCTTTGCCGCAAACATGGAGCCTGTCTCCGCAGCCCAATGGCCGTTCGATTGTATTTCCTCTGCAATCGCTGCCCAATCACCACTCGATCGCCGTGAAAATCTTTCCCGTTATCGTTTGCCTTCCGCTCTGGCTGTTGCTGCTGGGGGCCGCGCCCGTCCTGGCCGAGGAGGCGGAATGCCCCAGCGGAGCGGAGCGGGTGCTGTGCCTCGCGGAACGGGGCAGTCCGCAGGCTCAGTTCCAGGTGGGGATGGACGCGTTCTCCGCCGCTTCCACGCCCGAGGAGTTCGCCCGGGCGCTGGACTGGTTCCGCCGCGCCGCGGAGCAGGAATACGGCCGCGCCCAGTACATGCTGGCCATGATGCACTGGGAAGGCTGGGGCACCGCCCGCGACGCCGAGGCGGCCTACCGCTGGCTGCTCCGGGCCGAAGGCAACCGCGTCATGGACGGCGCCGGGATCAAGCCTCGCATTGAGCGCTTCCTCATGGAGCAGCAGGCGCAAGAGACCGATGACGGGGCGGAAAGCGGTGCGGGGGACGCCGGAAACTAGGCTGACCTAACCGCGCCAATTAGCCGCGCCGTTCCGTCACGACCCGTATCGTTCGGGTCGCCGAATCCCCTCGTCTCGTCGGCCGCGGTCATCGAAAAGCCGATAGGGAGCGCGGGGATTTTCAATTCCCCGCAAGCAGTTTCATTGGAAATCGCTCGGTGCAGCGGTTAGCTGCAGGGAAGGCCGATCAGCTCAAACTGGATCGCCGGCTTGGCTTGGGCTTTGGCGCGCTTGATTTCCAGCCCGGCGTCGTTCCAGGCGGCCATCCCCCCATCCAGGCTGACCACGTTAGTGAATCCCAGCTCGGCGGCCCGGGCGGCTGCGCGGGCGCTGCGGACGCCGGTACGGCAGACCATCACGATCGCGGTGTCCTTGTCGAACTTGCCTTCCAAGCGGTGTGCCACCAGGATGCGGCCCAGGGGAATGTTCAC
>JAPUJL010000538.1 GCA_027296185.1 SAR324 cluster bacterium
TGGAGGTGGAAATCCTCTATAACACCAGCGAGGGGCACAAGAAGATCGCCATCGCCATCGCCGCCATGTGGCGGCAGGCTCTCGGCGTGCGGACGCGGATGGTCAACCGGGAGTGGAAGGTGTACTTGAACAGCCGCCAGCAGGGCCAGTTCCAGATCGCCCGGGCGGGCTGGATCGGCGATTACAACGACGCCAACACCTTCGCCGAGCTGATGCTATCCGACTCGGGGATCAACGATGCCGGGTTCGCCAACGCCGACTACGACCGGCTGGTGCGCCGCGCCGCCCTGACCCCCGATCCGGCCGAGCGGGCGGGGCTGCTGCAGAACGCCGAGCGGGTACTGCTGGAGGTGCTGCCCGTCCTGCCTATCTTTTTCTACGTCTCCCAATCCCTGGTGAAGCCCTACGTGCTGGGCTGGGAGCCCAATATCCTGGACCACCACCCGACCCGGCACCTGGCCGTCGGGAAGCGCTAGGCAGCGCTCTGCCACCTGCGACATGTTACCGCCGCTCCGAACGCTCCGATTCGTCGATACCCGCTGACCTATGGCCGCCTATGCCATCCGGCGATTGTTGTGGGCCTGGCCGACCCTGTTGGCGATCGTGGCGGTGTCGTTCTTCATGATCCGCCTGGCGCCGGGGGGACCCTTCGACCGGGAGCGCACCCTGCCGCCGGAGATCGAGGCCAACCTGAACCGCGCCTATCATCTGGACGAGCCGCTGGTCGTGCAGTTCGGGCGCTACCTGGGCAACCTGGCCCAGGGGGACTTCGGCCCGTCGTTTCAGTACAAGGATTTCACCGTCACCGAGCTGATCTGGGGCGGGTTTCCCGTGTCGTTGCGCATCGGGGGACTGGCCATCCTGGCGGCGTTTCTGCTGGGCACGGCGGTGGGGACGGTGGCGGCGCTCAACCGCAACCGCTGGATCGACCATATCGTGATGGCCGGGGCGATGACCGGGATCACGATCCCGGTGTTCGTGATGGCGCCGTTGCTCACGCTCGTCCTGGGGGTCTATCTGCGCTGGCTGCCGGTGGGCGGCTGGGGTGGCGGGGACTGGCGTCACACGCTCCTGCCGGTGGTGGCGCTGAGCCTGCCGCAGATCGCCTACATTGCCCGCCTGACCCGGGGCGGCATGGTGGAGGTGCTGCGCAGCGATTACATCCGCACGGCTCGCGCCAAGGGGCTGCCCGAGTGGATCACCATCACCCGCCACGCCATGCGCGGGGCGCTGCTGCCCGTGGTCTCCTACCTCGGTCCGGCCACGGCGGGGATCGTTACCGGCTCGGTGGTGATCGAGCAGATCTTCGGCATCCCGGGCCTGGGGCGCTTCTTCGTCCAGGGCGCGCTGAACCGCGACTACACCCTGGTGATGGGCGTGGTGATCTTTTACGGCGTGCTGATTATCCTCGCCAACCTGGCCGTGGACCTGATCTACGGCTGGCTGGACCCCAAGGTGCGCTACTAGCCGCGGCCCCATGAAATCACCTGTCAAATCCACTGGCCCGACCGCCCCCGCTCGAGCCCCGCCTCCGCCGGGAGCGTTCGCCGGAGCGAAGGGCCGCAGCCTGTGGGCCGAGGCGTGGCGGCGCATGCGCCGGAACCGGGCCGCGGTGGTCAGTGCGGCGCTGCTCGGCCTGATCGCGCTGGCCGCGCTGTCGGCGCCGTGGCTGAGCCCTCACGCCTTCGACGCCATCGACTGGGAGCGCATCGGCGCGCCCCCCGATTGGGCGGCGGGCCACTACTTCGGCACCGACGCCGTCGGGCGCGACCTGTTCGCGCGTACCCTGTACGGCGGGCGCATCTCCCTGCTCGTGGGCCTGGTGGCCACGGCGGTCAGTGCGCTGATCGGAATCGGCTACGGCGCCGTGGCGGGCTATGCGGGCGGGCGCACCGACGCGCTGATGATGCGCTTCGTGGACGTCCTCTATTCCCTGCCGTTCATGTTCCTGGTGATCCTGCTGATGGTGATCTTCGGCCGCCACATCTTCCTGATGTTCGTGGCCATCGGCGCCGTCGAGTGGCTGAGCATGGCGCGCATCGTCCGGGGCCAGACCCTGAGCCTGAAGCATCGGGAGTTCATCGAGGCCGCCCGTGCCTGCGGGGTGAGCACGTCGGCCATTTTGCGGCGGCACATCGTCCCCAACGCCCTCGGCCCGGTGGTGGTGTACATGACCCTCACCGTGCCCCAGGTGATCCTGTTCGAATCCTTCCTCAGCTTCCTGGGGTTGGGCGTCCAGGAGCCGGACACCAGTTGGGGCGTGTTGATCAGCGAGGGCGCCCGGCAGATGGAAAGCGCCCCCTGGACGCTGATCTTTCCGGCGGGGTTCCTGGCCGCCACCCTGTTCTGCCTCAACTTCATCGGGGATGGGCTCCGCGACGCCCTCGATCCCCGTTACCGCTGAATCCGGAGCGCCGAGCCGTGGCCCTGTTGGACGTCAGCGATCTACGGGTACGCTTCGACACGCCCGAGGGAGCGATGGACGCGGTGCGGGGAGTGAGCTTCGCCGTCGAGCCGGGCGAGTGCGTGGCCGTCGTGGGCGAGTCGGGCTCGGGCAAGACCCAGACCTTCCTGGCGGCCATGGGGCTGCTGGACGGAAACGGCAACCCATCGGGCAGCGTGCGCTTCGAGGGGCGGGAGCTGCTGAGACTGCCACGCCGCGAGCTGAACCGGCTGCGGGGGCGGCGGCTGTCGATGGTCTTCCAGGACCCCATGACCGCGCTGAATCCCTACTTGACCGTCGGGCGGCAACTGACCGAGGTGCTCGCGGTGCACGAGCGGGCCGCCTCCGCTGAAGCCCGCCGGGCGGCCATCGCCATGCTCGAGCGGGTGGGTATTCCCGATCCGGCGCGGCGGATGGAGATGTATCCCCACGAGTTCTCCGGCGGCATGCGCCAGCGGGTGCTGATCGCCATGGCGCTGCTGGGCGATCCCGCGCTGCTCATCGCCGACGAGCCGACGACGGCCCTGGACGTGACGGTGCAGGCGCAGATTCTCGATCTGCTCGCCGAGCAGCGGGAGGCGCGGAATACCGCCATCGTGCTGATCTCCCACGACCTCTCCGTCGTCGCGCGCCTGTGCGACCGGGTGCTGGTGATGTACGCGGGGCGGATCGTGGAGCGCGGTCCGGTCGAGGAGGTGTTCGCCAATCCCCAGCACCCCTACACGTTGGGGCTGCTGCTCTCGATCCCGCGCATGGACCGGCCGGTGCAGGGCCGCATGGCGTCGATCCCCGGACAGCCGCCGGCGGCCGGGACGCTCCCGGCGGGGTGCGCCTTCCGGGATCGGTGCGGATTCCGCCAGCCGGTCTGCGCCGAAATCGATCCCGCGTTGCGGGCGCTGGGTGCCGAAACGGCCATTGCCTGTCACCTGGAGGCCCCATGAGCGAGACGCCCATCGTCGCCGCCGAAGAGCTGCGGGTGTACTTTCCCGTGCGCCGGCGCGGGGGGCTGTTCCGCCGCACGGAGCCGCTGAAGGCGGTGGACGGCGTCACGTTGTCCGTGGGAGCGGGAGAAACCCTGGGCATCGTCGGGGAATCCGGCTGCGGCAAGACCACCCTGGCCCGGGCCCTCCTGCGGCTCGTTCCCCACACGGGCGGCGAGCTCCGCTGGAGCGGGATCGACCCCCGCACCCTGAGCCGCGAGGCGTTGCGGGAGCGGCGGCGGGAATTGCAGATCGTCTTCCAGGACCCGCTGGCCGCGTTGGATCCCCGCATGACCGCCGGGGAGATCGTCGCCGAGCCCCTGCGCAGTTTCTTTCCCCGGATGTCCCGCCCCGAGCGGCAGGCGCGGGTAGCGGAGACGCTCACGCGGGTGGGGCTGGCGCCGGTTATGGCCAACCGCTATCCCCACGAGTTCTCCATGGGCCAATGCCAGCGCATCGGGATCGCCCGGGCCATCGTCGCGGAGCCTCGGCTGCTGGTGTGCGACGAGCCGGTGAGCGCGCTGGACGTTTCCGTGCAGGCGCAGATCGTCAATCTGTTGACCCGGCTCCAGCGCGATTTCCGCCTGGCGATGATCTTCATCTCGCACAACCTGAGCGTGGTGCGTCAGGTGAGCGGGCGTATCCTGGTGCTGCACCTGGGCCACGTGGTGGAGGTGGCCGAGCGCGACGCCCTGTTCGAGCGGCCGGCCCATCCCTACACCCGGGCGTTGATCTCCGCGGTGCCCCTGCCCGATCCCCGGCGGGAGCGCAGCCGGGAGCGGGCCGTGCTCCGCGGGGAACTGCCCTCGCCCTTGAATCCGCCCTCGGGCTGTACCTTCCGCACCCGCTGTCCCCGCGCCACGGAACTGTGCGCGGAGCGGGCGCCGAAGCTGGAGGAGGTGGCCCCCGGGCACCGGGTGGCCTGCCACCACTGGCGGGATTAACTTGCGTGGCTTGGAACAGGTGTAACTTGATATTAGACGCCGATTCGCTCGAGCCGCCGAGCCCACCCCATTCACGGCCCGTCAGCCGCCACGAATTCAACCGCCGAGGAGAACTTCCCCCATGACCCAGGAATTCAAGGAGCTCGGGCCGCACCGGTTCCGCGAAACCTACGGCCGCTACTTCGAGGACTTCAACGTGGGCGACGTGTACGAGCACCGGCCCGGGCGCACGGTCACCGAAGCCGACAACATCCAGTTCACGCTGCTCACCATGAACTCCCACCCGATTCATCTGGACAGCGTCTTCGCCGCCCAGAGCGAGTTCGGCCGGCCCCTGGTCAACAGCACGCTCACCCTGGCCATCGTGACCGGGATGAGCGTGACGGACGTGAGTTACAAGGCCATCGCTAACCTGGGCTGGAACGATATCCGCCTCTCCGCCCCCGTCTTCGCGGGAGACACGCTCTACGCCGAGTCGGAGGTGCTGAGCAAGCGGGAATCCAAATCGCGGCCCACCCAGGGCATCGTGACCGTGAAGACGACGGGCATGAAATCCGACGGGACGGTCTTCCTCTCCTTCCAGCGCACGGTGCTGGTGCCCAAGCGGGGCCACGCCGTGGAAGACCGGAGCGGCGAGTAGGAACCGGTTCGATCGCAGGCCCGGCCGCCTAAGGCGCGGAACCCCCGCCTACCGGCCGCAAGGCGTTCTCG
>JAPUJL010000539.1 GCA_027296185.1 SAR324 cluster bacterium
CTTTAAAAACGGATATTCAACAGGGGCAGGCTGAATCCGCCGTTGCGGCCAAACAGGGAGGGCTCGAAGCTAAGCGCGTTCCACTCTCCCGCCGCCACGGCGACGGGGTCGCTGGTGATGCGCTCCCGGGGATCGAGCGGGTCCCGCACCCGCACCAGGCTCGGGGCGGGGAAGATTACCGAGCGTTGCAGGATGAACAGGCCGTATGCACTGCCGAGGATGAATCCCAGAGCCGCGCCCCGCGCCATTTGATCGGAAAGCTGGATATTGGGATTCCCGGGGTCCGTCAGCCACAGGGCGAAGCCGATCCCGGCGCCACTCACGCCGCCGGCGGCGGTCCACTGAAACAAGATCTCCATCGCCAGGGGCTCTTTCTGCTGCGCCTGGAGGGAGGTTTGGAACACGATCAGCAACAAGCCGATGAACAGGATCGCGCGCTTCAAGAACACCGCCTCCTCTACTGGACCGCCAAAATACGCCTAAACAGAACTCGTCCTGTCGTTATGCAAAACCCTTTCCTTATCGGCGGCGCGGGTTTCGATTTCGCCCGCCTTCCCGGTCAGGTACTCCGCCAGATAGCTGGCCGTATGGGATTCGGGTGCGTTGCGCAGCAGTTCCTCCGGCGTTCCCTGACCGACGATCGCCCCCCCGGCATCGCCGCCTTCCGGACCCAGCTCGATGAGGTGGTCGGCGCACTTGATGACCTCCATGTTGTGTTCGATAAGCAGCACTGAGTTTCCCGATTCCACCAGCCCATCGAGCACGTCCAACAGCCGCTGAATGTCGTCCACATGCAGGCCGGTGGTGGGTTCGTCCAGGATGTACAGGGTGCGCCCCGTCTCCCGCCGGCCCAGCTCGCGGGCGATCTTCAGCCGCTGCGCCTCCCCGCTGCTGAGGGTGGTGGCCGGCTGGCCGAGCCGCAGATAGTCCAGCCCGACGCGGATCATGGGGCGCAGCCGGTCCCGGATGGCGGTGATAGCCTGGAAAAACCCCTCGGCCTGCTCGACGGTCAGACTCAGGATGTCCGCAATGGACTTGCCCCGGTAGCGGATTTCCAGGGTCTCGCGGTTGTAGCGGCTGCCGCCGCACACATCGCAGCGGACAAATACGTCGGGCAGGAAGTGCATTTCGATGCGCTTGGTGCCCTCGCCCTGACAGGTATCGCACCGGCCCCCGGCGACGTTGAAGCTGAACCGGCGCATGGAATAGCCCCGGGCGCGGGATTCGGGCAGCAAGGCGAAGTGCTCGCGGATTTTGCTGAACACGCCCAGGTACGTGGCCGGGTTGGAGCGCCGCGAACGGCCGATGGGCGCCTGATCCACGTGGATCACCTTGTCCAGGTATTCGATCCCCTCCAGCCCCTCCAGGGCGGGCGGCTCCACCTGCGACCGATACAATCGTTCCCGTAATGCGGGGAGCAGGGTATCCAGGATCAGCGAGCTTTTTCCCGATCCGGATACGCCCGTGACGCACACCATCATCCGCAACGGAATCTCGACGTCGATCCCCTTCAGGTTGTGGGTCGCGGCTCCCCGCAGGGAGAGCTTCTGCCAGGTGGGCGGACGCCGCTGCCGGGGCAGCGGAATGCCATGCTCTCCCTTGAGGTAGCTCCCGGTGACGGAGCCGGGTTGGGCCATCACCTCGGCCGGTGTCCCCACGGCGACGACCTGCCCCCCGCGCTCGCCGGCGCTGGGGCCGATCTCGATCAGGTAGTCGGCCTCCCGCAACGTGTCCCGGTCGTGCTCCACCACCACGACCGTGTTGCCCACGTCCCGTAACCCGCGAAGGGTGGTCAGCAGCCGGGCGGTATCGCGCTGGTGCAGCCCCACGGTGGGCTCGTCGAGGATATAGATCACGCCGCTGAGGGCCGAGCCGATCTGGGTCGCCAACAAGATCCGCTGGGCCTCGCCGCTGGAGAGGGTGTCCATCGTCCGGTCGAGGGTGAGGTAGTGCAGCCCCACGTCGATCAAAAAGCTCAGCCGGCGCGACACCTCGTCGATCAGCTTGGCGGCGATCTGGGCCTGCACCGCGCTCAGTTCGAGGGATTGCGCCCAGCTCCGCGCCTCCTTTAGGGAGAGGCGGCTCGCCTGGGCGATGGAGCGGCCGCCGAGCAGGTAGTGCAGGCTCTCCCGGCGCAGGCGCGCCCCGTGGCATTCCGCGCACTCACGGCGGGTCATGTAGCGGCGGATTTCCTCCCGCACGGCGGGGGATTCGGTTTCCCGGTAGCGCCGTTCCAGATTGGGGATCGCCCCCTCGAAGGTGCGGGTGTACCGGTAGCCCGAGTCCTCCCCCTCGTAGGTGAACTCGAGCACCTCCTCCCCGGAGCCGTGCAGCAGCACCTGCTGGTGGGCCGGCGAGAGCTCGCCGAAGGGATCGAAAATGCTGAAGCCGAAGTGATCCGCCACCTGCTCCAGCATCCGGTAAAACGCGGGGGAGCTCTTGCGGCCCCAGGGCGCGATGGCTCCATCGGCCAGAGTTTTGCCCGGATCGGGGACGACCCGGTCGACCGCGATCGTCTCCTCGTGGCCCAGTCCATGACAGGTGGGGCAGGCCCCGTAGGGCCCGTTGAACGAGAAGATCCGCGGATGGGCTTCGGGGTATGCGATGCCGCATGCCGTGCAGCGTGGCGTGGCGCTATGGGTGACGGCCTCCTGCTCTCCGTCTCCGCCGAAGAGGAGCAGCGCCAGCCCCTCGCCGAAGTGGTAGGCCTGCTCGACCGCCTCGCTGAGCCGCTGGCGGTCGGGGTTTTTCAAGGAGATGCGGTCGACGACCAGCGCGATCTCCGGAGCCTCCCCTTGGGGCGCGGGGACCTCCTCCTCGAGCCGGAACGTCTCGCCGCCGATCCGAATGCGCACGAACCCTTCCCGGCGGTACCGCTCCAGGGTATCGGCGAAATCCAGTTCCGGATCGTGGGGCCGGGGGGCGCACACGGTCAGCCGCGGTCCGCCGGGGCGGGCGAGGGCCTCGTCCACCACCTGCTGCACGCTGTGGCCGCGGATGGGCAGGCCGCAGCGGTGGCAGTGGGGCACGGCCACCCGGGCATAGAGCAGCCGCAGGAAGTCGTGGATGTCGCTCACCGTCCCCACCGTGGAGCGGGGGCTGCTGGAGCCGGCGCGCTGCTGGATGGCGATCGCGGGACCCAGTCCCTCGATCGCGTCCACATCGGGTTTTTCCAGCTGGGTCAGGAATTGGCGCGTCGCGGGAGACAACGATTCGACGTAGCGCCGCTGGCCCTCGGCATAGAGCGTGTCGAACGCCAGGGACGATTTACCCGCCCCAGAGGGTCCCGTGACCACCACCAATTGGTTCCTGGGGAAAGCAACGTCGATATTTTTCAGGTTGTGCTGGCGGGCGCCCTTGATGGTGATCCAGCCGGACATGCGAGCGGAGGCGGGAAGGGGTAACGGTGCGGAAGAACTCCTCCCGTTAAGCTATCACCTTTCCGCCGCTTTGGCATGAGCGGCGCGCCGCCGGTCAGGCTCCACGCAATGCCGAGAGGGGCGCGAGGATCAGGGGGACGAACATCTCGTCCCGGCTCATGGCGCCGTGGTGGGACTGCAGGGGATTTCCATAGGGAAAGGGCAGGTCGCCGGGCCGGCGCTTGTCCCAGTTGACCTCGCCGCGGAGCACGGCCACCAGGTCGCCCAGGGTCTGCCGCACCCATTCCGCATCGCCGGGCGAACCGTCGGGCTCCGGCCCCACGAGCCCGCGGGCCTGATCGTAGGTAAGCACTTCTCCCAGATCGCCCATGAGGGCCTCCAGCCGGGCCGCCGCCTCCGCTTCCTGGCCCTGGTCTTGGGGGCCGAGGTAGACGTGCATGACCCGCCCGGAAAAGCCGATCGCCCGGGTATGGGCCTCCAGCCATTCCCACGCCGCTCCCTCCAGGGGAACGGTGCGCCGCACAGGGGACTGGCCGTGGTCGGCGACGACCATCAGCGCCGTGTCCTCCAGGACGTGGGTGGGGAGCCGGGAGGCCATCCACGTCAGGCCGTCCTCAATGTGGCGCAAGGCCAACTGAACCGGTTCAATGTCCGATCCCAGGGCGTGGGTGAGGCTATCCACGGTCGACAGGTACATCCCCACCCAGCCGTTCCGCATGTCCGAGAGCAAGTGGGCGGCTTTGGCGAAGCCCTCCATGGGTTCGAGGAATCCCAACAGTTGAGTGTTGCCGTAGCAGTAGGCCGACAGGCCGCTGCCCACGATGGCCGCGGGCATGAGTTGGATTCCGGTCAGCCCGTCGGCGTGTGGCCCGTCCATCACACCCGGTTCGCGTTTCCACCCGTTGACCTCGAAGCCCGCCGCCGCGAGGGGCAGCTTGGCCCCGACGACCTGCATGCGGAGCATGTCCACGATTCCGCCGGGGAGATCCTTCCACACCCGATGGCCCAGAATGCCGTGCCGGGAGGGAGGCAGCCCGAGATACATCGAGGTAATCGCCGAGCTGGTGATCGACGGGAACACCGACGTGACCCAGGTTCCCCATTCCCGGTGCAACGCGGGCAACCGCGCCGCCAGTGCCAGTTCCTTGAACCCCAGGCCATCGATGCATAGCAGCAGCACCCGCGACGCGCGCCGGGGGCTGCCCCCGGGCAGGAACGCGGACAGGTCCGCGGCACCTTCGACGGGACGACCGAGCAGGGACAGCAGGGCCGGTGCGATGGCGGTCAACGAGCGGCTGTAATCGGGGCGGAAGAATTCGCTCTCCGCCCCCCAACGCAGGTATTCGGTCTCGTCCTCGGTGGGGTGCGCGGTGGCGGGAGGGCTCGTGGGCATGGGCAGTGGGATTGGCGATAGGTTGGAAATCCCCATGAGGACGGGTACCATCGTTTCACGATCCACAACCACCGTCAAAATGGGCGGCGGGCCGGTCGTGTCCCAAACCGAAGCCCACGCCAACCGGAACCGCAGCGCCGCGGGCTCAAGCTCCCGGGTGCGCCGCCGATAACGGAACTAGGGGCGCCCGCGGAAGGCAAGGGGAGGGACGGAGCACGCCCGGCGGGAGTGGGCGGAGCGGTTGGCGGCGGAAATGCTTATGACAATCGGCCTGTGAATTTCGGCCTATGACCATCAAGCGATACATCACGGTGTTCGTGGCGGGAGGGCTCACGGCTGCCTTGGCGCTGGCCGTGGGGCTGCTCTGGTTCGGCGGCACCCTGCCGTTGTCCCGAAAGAG
>JAPUJL010000054.1 GCA_027296185.1 SAR324 cluster bacterium
TACGGCGGCGGTGGCTCGTGGCAGCCGGGTTCGGTGGACTGGGGCAACAACCAGATCTTCATCGGGATCGGGAACCCCAACCCGGACTACGACTACTGCGGCGACACCTGCCGGGATCCCAACACGGATGCCTGGCGGCCGGGAGACAATCTGTACACGTCCTCCACGGTGGCCCTGGACATGAGCACCGGGAAGTTGAACTGGCACTTCATGGAAGCGCCGAGCGACCCTTACGACTATGACGCCTCCCCCGGCGAATACATCATCTTCGATAAGGGCGGTCAGGAGCTCGTGTTGCATCCGGGCAAGAACGGATTCAATCACGTGCACGAGCGCAAATCGGGCAAGCCGGTCGCCGTCTATCCCGACATGAAGAATTACAACTGGACGACCGGGTTCAACATGCAAACCGGCGAGTGGGAAAACATGCTGTGGCCCAAGGCCGGCGAGAAGACCCTGGTCTGCCCCGCCATCGACGGCGGCCATAGCTGGAACGCCGGCGCCTACAGTCCGGATAGCGGGTTGTTCTACCGCATCGCCAACGAGTGGTGCATGTGGTTGACGGTGAGCCCGAAGGAAGGCGCTCCGGCTTCCGCCGGTTCCGAGACCCGGACCACCGAGCCGTTCGTGCAGGCCTTCATGGCGGCCGAATGGGTCGGTACCGATCCGGCCAACGAGCGGGCGCATGGACGCCTGACGGCCCGCGAGCCGGTCCGTGGCGAACTGGCCTGGGAAAAGCGCTATGACGTGATTCCCCACTCGGCGTTGTTGTCGACCGGCGGCAACCTGATCTTCATCGGCACGGCGACGGGCGAGATCGAAGCGATCAATGCCACCGACGGGTCGACGCTGTGGAGCTTCAACAACGGCTCCAGCCACAACGGCGGCATCATCTCTTACGCCAAGGGCGGCAAGCAATTCATTGCCGCGGCCACCGGGCACGGGTCCTACGTGGCCTATGCGACGAAGGCCTTGTGGCCCGACGAGATGTTGAACTTTGCGGACAGCTCGGCCCTGGTCGTGTTCTCGCTACCCTTTAGAGAGCCGTAAGCTTAGAGAGCCGTAAGCTCATCTTTCTTGTTCGGTGTGATAAAGGACAAGGGACTCGTTCCCTTGTCCTTTTTTTTTGGCGCTGGGAACCCTTTGGCCTGGGCCCGAGTCCGCGCCGAACGCTTGAGCCCGAACCCGAAGATGCCGCGCTACCCCACCAGCCCGCTCCTGACGCTGCACGATCCCCACGCCGCCCCCCGGTATTACGAGGCGGGGCTGTGGCGGGAGGACACCCTCTACTCCCTGCTGTGCGGTCTGGCGGAGCGCATCCCGCACCGCTTCGCCCTCCGCGACGGGGCGCGGCGGCTCACCTGGCGCGGGCTGAAGGGGTGGGTCGATGCGGCCGCGGGGGAGTTGCACGGGATGGGGCTACGCCGGGGCGAGCGGGTCGCGCTGTGGACCTCCAACCGGGTGGAATGCGTGGTGGCGCTGTTGGCCTGCGCGCGGAACGGATACGTCTGCAACCCGTCCCTCCACCGCAATTACACGGTCGAGGAAGTCCATGGCCTGCTGCAATGGATTCGCGCCCGAGCCGTGGTGATGGAGGCAGGCTACGGCGCCGATGCCGGGGGCGAAGAAACCCGGGAGCGGCTGAGCGGGCTGCCCGGCATGCGCCGGGTGATACTGCTGCCCTCGAGCCGGGAGACGGGAGCCGAGTTTCCCGCCCCCGATGCCGACCCGGGGGACTTGCCCGAGCCGGAGCGGAATCCGGACGCGGTGTGCTATCTGGCCTTCACCTCGGGCACCACGGGCAAGCCCAAGGGGGTGATGCACTCCCACAACACCCTGCTCGCCCTGTGCCGCTGCATCGCCGCCGACTGGGGTCTCGACGAGCGTTCCGTCGCCCTCTCGCTCTCGCCCCTCAGCCATCACATCGCTTGGCTGGCGCTGGGCGAGTCGCTGGCCGTGGGCATGGAACTGGTGCTGGAGGATCCGCCGGCGGGCACCTCCCTGTTGGACTGGGCCGTCGAGCCGGGCGCCACGTAATGGCTGGGCGTGCCCACCCACGCAATGGACCTCCTGGCCGAGCAAAAGCGCCGGGGGGCGGAGACCCTGGGCAGCGTGAAGGTCTTCTTCATGGGCGGCTCGCCCATTCCCCGGGCGCTGGCGGAGAGTTACCTGGCCCAGGGGGTCACGCCGCAGAACGTCTACGGCATGACGGAAAACTCCGCCCATCAGTACACCCATCCGGACGACGACACGGAAACCATCTGCGCCACCACCGGGCGCGGCGGCCCATCCTACGAGGTGCGCATCTTCGATCAGGCGGAGCGCGACCGGGAGGTGCCCCCCGGCACCGTGGGGGAGATCGGGGGGCGCGGCGCGGCGCTCATGCTGGGCTACTTCGACAACCAGGCGGCCACGGAGGATTCCTTCAACCGGGACGGCTGGTTCCTCTCCGGCGACCTGGGTCAGGTGGACGAGCGGGGCAACCTGAAGATCGTCGGTCGGCTCAAGGACGTGGTGAACCGGGGCGGCCACAAGATCCATCCGGCCCGCATCGAAGTGCTGGCCATGCGCCACCCGGCCATCGAGAAGGCCGCGGCGTTCCCCGTGCCCGACGAGCGGCTGGGGGAGAAGGTCTGCCTGGCGGCCTCGGGAGCGCAAGTGCAGTCCCTCGATCCGCAGGCGGTGTTGACCCATCTGGACCGGGAAGGGCTCTCCAAGTACGATATGCCCGAATACTTCATTGCCGTGGAGAGCTTTCCCCTAACCGCCAGCGGCAAGATCCTCAAGCGCGAGCTGGCTCAATGGGCAGCCGACGGCAGGATCCGGCCCACCCCGGTGCGCTGGGGCGGCGCCTCCTCCTCCGGCGAAGGCGGCGAGTGACCCGGGCCGCCGTGACAGGGCCGCCGTGACAGGGCCCAAGCGATGAGTGACAGCACGGGAGTGGCGGAGAGAAAAATCGTCGCGGTGACAGGAGCCGGCCGCGGCATCGGCGCCGCGATCGTTTGGGAGCTCGCCCGGCGCGGATTCACCGCGGCCGCCCTCACCCGCAGCGGGGCGGGGCCGGAAGCGCCGCCGGAGGAGCCGGAACTGGCCGGACGGATGCTGACGCTCCGGGCCGACGTCACCGACGAGGCGAGCCTGGCGGCCGCCTTCGCCGATCTCGCGGGGCGGGGCGGGCTGGCCGGTCTGGTCAACAACGCCGGCACCCACCACGTGGGGGCGAGCGAGGATTTCGCCAGCGCCGACTTCGAGCGGGTGCTGGCCATCAACGCCACGGGAGTGTTCGTGGCCTGCCGGGAGGCCTTTCCCCATCTCGCCGCGCGGGGGGGCGGCACCATCGTCAACATCGGCTCGTTCTTCGACCGCATGGGGGTTCCTCACAACACCGCCTACACCGCCTCCAAGGCGGCGGTGGCGGCCATCACCCGCTGCCTGGCGGTGGAATGGGCCCCGCGCAACATCCGCGTGGTGAACGTGGCGCCCGGCTACATCGAAACGGATCTGAACCGCGAGTTCCTGAGCAACCCCAAGAGCCGGGACTACATTGCCCAGCGGGTGCCCCTCAGGCGGCCCGGGTCCCCGGAGGAGGTGGCGCGGTTGGTCGGGGCCCTGTTCCGCGAGGACATTCCCTACCTGACCGGGGAGACCATTTACCTGGACGGCGGACACGGAATCGCCCACTGAGCGGGCAGCGGGGAAACTTCCGCGATCAACGGGCCGATTCGACCGCCCACTGCTCCCTCGAATCGTTGCCGCTCATGACGGGGGCTGCGGCCATACCCGCTCGATTCCGGACGGAAGCCCCTACCCCCCGTTGCCGGAGCGGATTTCGGTGCCCAGGCTGCGCTCGATGACGCGCACCATGGCGCAGACGTCGTCCGTGCCCATGCCCTGGGCCCGCGCCTCCAGCAGCAGCTCTTTCAGCACGCCCACGAACCGCAAGGGCACGCCGGTCTCCTCCCCCAGCGCCAGGGCCAGGCCGATGTCCTTGTAGGCGAGGTCGAGGGCGAAATCGGCGCCGAAGTCGCCCTTGAGCACTTTGCGCCCCATGCGGTCCAGGGCGGCGCTGCCTCCGCTGCTCTGCTCGAGCACCTCCAGGAAGCGCGCCGGGTCGAGCCCGGCCCTGGCGACGATCATGAATGCGTCGTTGGAGGCGGCCATGTTGCAGAAGCGCACCATGTTGTTGAGGATCTTGAACACGCAGCCCGCGCCGCTGGGCCCCACATGGAAGACGTTCCGGCCCAGCTGCCGGAACAGCGGGAGCACCCGCTCGAACGCGGCCGCATCGCCGCCGGCCATCACCGACAGGGTGGCGGCCTCCGCCCCCTTGACCCCTCCGGCCACCGGGCAATCCAGGTAGTCCACCCCCCGCTCGCCAAGGCGCTCCGCGGCCATGCGCGCCAGGGCCGGGCCGTTGGTGCTGAAGTCTGCCACGGTGAGCCCGGCGCGCGCCCCCTCGATCACGCCGCCGCTGCCCAGCAGCACCTCCTCGGCCACGGCGGGGGTGGGCAGGCAGGCGAAGACCACCTCCGCCGCCTCGGCCAGGTGCCGGGGGCTCTGCGCCGCCTCCGCGCCCAGGGCCGTCATGCGCTCGACGGCGGCGGGGGAGATATCGTGGACGCGCACCGGGTGACCTTCCCGGATCAGGTTGCGGCAGATGGGGGCACCCATGTTGCCGACGCCGATAAATCCGATTTTCATGGGTCAACGCTCGAACGTGGGGGGAGCAATACCGGTCGGGCACGCCCAGGCCCGCACGCCGGCCAGTCTGGGCTGCCAGTCTGGGCCGCCGGTCTGGG
Source organism: SAR324 cluster bacterium (assembly GCA_027296185.1). Taxonomy (GTDB): domain Bacteria; phylum SAR324; class SAR324; order SAR324; family JACQKK01; genus JAPUJL01. Next base: position 4,800 of record JAPUJL010000054.1, read on the forward strand.
CTGCCGGTCTGGGCTGCCGGTCTGGGCGATCGGTCAGGAACTGAAGCGCTGGCTCAGCCGCTGCAGGCGCTGTGCGATGAGCTTCGCCAGGAAAAGGCCGTAGTGGGGATTGCTCTTGATGTTCTCCACGAAGGTCTCTTTGGAGATCTTGATCAATTTGCCCGGCGAGTTGGCGATCACCGTCGCGCTGCGGCTCTCCTCGAGCAGGAACGACATTTCGCCGAGCAGGATATCGGCGGGGTTCATCGTGGCCAGGGTGCGGTTGTTCGTCTCCACGCGGAACTCGCCCTCGGCGATGTAGTACAGGAACGTGCTCTCCTCGCCCTCGCGGAACACGATCTCGCCGGGCTCGAAATCCACGAGCTCGCTGTCGCCGAAGGCCAACGGTATCGAGTTCGTCATGTTTTTCCGGTGCTGGACGGTGAGC
>JAPUJL010000540.1 GCA_027296185.1 SAR324 cluster bacterium
CCACAACTCGACGGTCAGCCCGCGGCCTTCCTCGCCCAACCGGGCCCGGGCGCCGCCGCCGTGGGCCTCCATTGCTCGCCGGGCAATGGCCAGGCCCAGCCCCACACCGCCCGTGGCGCGGCTGCGGGCCGGGTCTTCCCGAACGAACGGCTCGAAGATTCGTTCCAGCCGCTCGTTGGGGACGCCGGGGCCGCGGTCGCTGACGGCGATCTCCAACCGGCCGCTCCGCTGCTTCGCGGCACTGCGCACCGCCGTGCCCGGGGGCGCATGGGCGATGGCATTGCGCAGCACGTTGCCCAGCGCCCGTGCCAGCAGGCGTCGCTCCGCCCGCAGGTCGGGAAGCCCCTCCGCTTCGACATCCAGGGTCACGTCCCGCGCCTCCGCTGCGGGGCGCTCCTGCTCCACCACTTCCCGGATCAGCCGGGACAGGTCGACCGCCTCCCGGTGCAACTCGTGAGGGGAGGCATCCAGCCGCGAGTAGGTCAGCAGTTCCTCGATCAGGCCGTCCAGGGCGCCGGTCTCCCGCTCGGCGCGGGCCAGGTAGTCTTCCGCAGCCCCGCCGGCCTCGCCGCGGGCCAGCTCCAGCGCCACCCGCAGCCGCGCCAGGGGCGAGCGCAGCTCGTGGGAAATGTCGCCCAGCAGCCGCTTGTGGCCGAGCACCATCTGTTGGAGATTGTCCGCCATGGCATTGAAGCTGCGGGCCAGCCGCCCGATCTCGTCACGGCGGTGCAGCCGGATCCGGGCCGAGAGGTCGCCCCGGCCCACCGCATCGGCGGTGCGCGACATGCGGCGGAGCGGGCGGGCCAGGTGGGCGGCCAGGGGCCAGCAGAGCAGCCAGCCCACCACCAGGATCGCCCCCAGGCCGAACAGAAAGCGGGGTGAACCCTCCCGGTCCGGCCAAAGGTGCCGGTGCCCGGTGACGTAGAACACCCCGGTTTCTCCGGAAGGCAGCCCGATGGGCAGCCCGATCGCGAACCGCCGCCGCCATTGCAGTTCAACGACTTCCTCGCCTCCGCCGATGGCGCGGATAGTATCCGGCGCAGGGATCACCGGATCGCCGGCGCCGGCTTGCGGATGGGGCAGCACGAGCAGCGGGACGCCGTCTCTCTCGAGGATGGCCAGGGAGGCGCGGTCCTTTTCCAGCACCGGGGCCAACAGCCGGCCCAGTTCTTCCGGTGCGGCCCCCTTGCTCAGGGACAGCTCGGTCAGGTCCCGGGCCAGCCGAACGTTGATCAGCGCCAGCTCGGCGATGCGCTCTTCCCACCGTCCGTCGGACCACAGGGCGAAGACGGCGCCGGCGCTGGCGACGGTGAGCGTCAACGCCAGCAGGAACCAAAGATAGAAGGTGACGATCAGGCTCTTCGGCCCGCGGAAGATGCGGCGTCCGGAATTCATCGCTTGGACTCCTTCCCGGGCGCCCAGTTCCGCGGCGGCCAGTTCCGCGGCCGCGGCCGGCCGGCCGGCGGTCCGTTCGCTGGAGCGGCGCGGGTCATCCCAGCGTCTCCTCCGCAATGAACACGTAACCCACCGAGCGGACGGTCTTGATGAAGCGGGGCCGGCGCGGATCGTCGCCCAGCTTTTGCCGAAGGTGGGAGACGTGGACGTCGATGCTGCGGTCGAACGCCTCGAATTCCCGGCCCCGCACGCGGTCCAGCAGAGTGTCCCGGCTCAGCACCCGCCCCGCCGCCTGGGCCAGCTCCCGCAGCAGGGCGAACTCGATCGCGGTGAGGTCGATCTCCCGCCCACCCAGGTAGGCGCGGTAGCCTTCCGGATCGATCCCCAGATCGCCGAAGGTCAGGCGCCCGCTGCCCAGGCGGGCCGCGGGCCGCGGATCCGCCGGGGCTGCTTCCGTGCGGCGCAGAACCGCCTTGATGCGCGCGACGAGCTCCCGCGGATTGAAGGGCTTGGGCAGATAATCGTCGGCGCCCAGCTCCAGCCCGACGATGCGGTCCACGTCGTCGCCGCGGGCGGTGAGCATGATCACCGGCAGAGCGGAGGTCTTGCGCAGTTCCTTGATCACTTCGAAGCCATCCATTCCGGGCAGCATGATGTCCAACACCATCAGGCTATGATCGCCCGAGCGGGCCCGCTGGAGACCGGCCGGGCCTTCCCCGGCGGCCTCCACGCGGTAGCCCTGCTTGCCGAGGTAATCGGTCAGCAAGGCCGTCAGCTCCTCGTCGTCGTCGACGAGGAGGATCGGTTTATCCGCCGGGTCCGTGACACTCACGCTGAGTCTCCTTCTACGGAACGCGTGTAAACGGCGCGTGTCGGTAGGGGGCCGAATGTAAATTCTGTGTAAACCCTTACCGCAAATTTTTACACTGCGGATACGTCCCCGCGATATTCCGGCAACACGCCGCGCCTACCCTCGAGTCACGAGCAGCGGGAACGCCCCCGCTCCCCGTGAACCGAAAACCCCCGAAGGAGTGAACCATGTTGAAGCAACGCAATTGCGGTCCCCGGAGGTGTGGGCCTCACAACGGCAAGCGCCGAAAATCCGTCTTTCGCTGGCCGTTTCTCATCCTGCTGTCGCCGCTGCTGCTCGTCTTTGCGGTGAGCGGCTGCCACCGGGGCAGCTGGCACGACCCCGAGCGGATCGAAAGCCGCATCACCTCTTTCGCGGAGGATCTGGAAGAGGATCTGGAGATTCGCCCCGATCAGCAACAGGCCTTCCGCGCCCTCGCCGACCGGATCAAAATCCGCGTGGTCGAGCGGGTGAAGAGCCGCAAGGAGACCGGCCGGGAATTGAAGGCGGCCTTCGAGCAGGAGCCGGTGGATGCGGAGCGCGTGGGGCAACTGCTCCATGAGGCCGTGCGCCTGCGGGCACAAATCCAGGAAGACGAGGCCATCATCGATCAGGCCGTGGCCTTCTACAATACCCTGGATGGGGCGCAACAAGCGGAGTTCAACGAGAAGGTGCTCCACAAGTTGAAGTGGTGGGTGGACTGAGCGCCGCGGCGATTCCCCGTGCCGCCGCCGTGAGGGTAAGGACGCCCTTGCGGCGGCGGTTCTTTTGTTCCCAAGCCCCACCGTTGCCCCGCAAACCCCAACACGCCTTTCAGCGGGTGCTGGTGGACGACATCGACCCCGCCGAGGCGGTGGCCGACATCCATCGGCGCATCGCCGCCGTCTACGAGCGGCGGGGCAGGGCGTAGCGAGCGGCCACCGCGCTCCCGCCCATTTTCGATGCATCCCCAAGCGTGCTAATACCTGGACAACCGGGGTTTGGTCCGGCCCACCGACGCAGGCGATGAGGGAGATTCAGCGGGGATCATGGAACCGCACAGCATGCAACGCCATCTCGCGGCCATCCTGTGCGCCGACGTGGTG
>JAPUJL010000541.1 GCA_027296185.1 SAR324 cluster bacterium
CTGGGATGCTTCCTTCGGCGACGGCCTGAAGGACGGATACGCCAGGGGGGAGACCCGCATCGAAGCGGCAGTGCTGCGGTCGGAGAAGACCGTCCCGCATAACGAATCCCGGGTGTTGGACAGCGAGATGGACTTCAAGGCCAGCGATGCCTCGCGCAACGAAGCAAATTTCGATCTCGAGCAGCATTCGGCCACCTTCAAGCAGGGACCCTTCAACCCCTTGGGTATTCTGGAGGACAAGAAACTCTACGAGGGCGGCTTGGTATTGGAATCGGCTTTCCAGGATGCGAAGGGCTTCGACGAGAACCCCGGCACCCGAGTGGGTTACGGAACGGGTGGCTTCGTCGTCGACCTGCGCTACTCGAGCATCTTCGTCGAGCTGGAAGTGGATTTGGACATCGACGGCGGCGGGAACGACGAGCGTGTCGTCAAAAGCTTCAACCGATCCCAGCTGCGCCTGCAAGCCGAGTATGTGGCGGAAGGGGCCGTGATGCTGCTGGGAACGTTCAAGTTAGTTGACTCGTCCTACGAGGTAGAGCCCGATTTCGAAAAATTCAACGCCACCTACAACGCGATCTTGCGGCTGAATAGGTTGGGGCCGGGATACCTGATCGTCGACGTGGAAGGCGGAACCAAACGCAACGGCGTCGAGCGCGTGTCGTTCGCCGGCGAATATCTCTGGATTCACGAACGCTCCTCGTGGGGACCGGGCGTCGAATTCTTTCAGCACCCCGCGGTGAAGAAGCTGAAAGGGACGGAAACCTATGTCGGCGGCGAGTGGAGGTTTTAACGGCTGCCGAGCCCAGCGGTCGAGCGAAAGACCAGGATGCCCGGAGCCCACTCGACACCCAACGGAACCGACTTTCGAATTGGAGCGTAGCAACACCATGCACAAGCGATCGATGTTCGGGATATTCCACAATTTCTGCCTGGCCATCGCCCTGGCCATCGCCGCCGCCGGCTTCGGCCCGGGGGTTCGGGCTCAGACCATCGAAGTGGACCCGAGCCTTCCGGCGTATGAAAAGGTCGGCGGAGCCTCCGGCAACCTGAACAGCATCGGATCGGACACCCTGAACAATCTGATGACGCTGTGGTCCGAGGGATTTCGCAAGCTTTACCCCAACGTGAACTTCCAGGTGGAGGGAAAGGGCTCCAGCACGGCGCCCCCCGCGCTCATCCAGGGCACGGCCCAGCTGGGCCCCATGTCCCGCCGGATGAAGCGCAAGGAGATCGACGACTTCGAGCGGATCTACGGATTCAAGCCCACCCTGATCGGCGTGGCGCTGGATTCCCTGGTTGTCTATGTCAACAAGGACAATCCGGTAACGGCGCTATCGCTTCAACAGGTGGATGCCATCTTCTCCCAGACCCGCAAGGGGGGCCTCCCCGGCGATATCGTGACGTGGGACCAGCTAGGAGTCACGAGCGGCCCGCTGGCCGGCCGGCCGATCAGCCTCTACGGCCGCAATTCGGCATCGGGCACCTACGGCTATTTCAAGAAGCACGCGCTGTTCAAAGGCGATTACAAGGACAGGGTCAAGGAGCAGCCGGGCTCGGCCTCGGTGGTGATGGGCGTCACGGAGGACCTGAGGGGCATCGGGTACTCCGGCATCGGCTACCGCACTTCCGGCGTCAAGGCGATCGCCCTCTCCAGGAAGGATGGGGATCCCGCCTACGAGCCGACCTACGAGAACGTACTGAACGGGAAGTATCCGCTGAGCCGGATGCTGTATATCTATGTCGTCAAGAAGCCCAACGAGCCGCTTCCGCCGCTGGTCGGCGAGTTCATCAAGTACGTGCTGTCGCGGGAGGGTCAGCAGGTGGTGGTCAAGGACGGCTACCTGCCGCTGCCCGCCAAGATCTCCGAACGGCAAGTGGCCCGGCTGAACTGAGGCCGGGCGCCGCCACGGACGCGGGCTCCTCCCGTGGGGCGGGGGCGGGCTTGGAATCCGCGCCTTTTTCCGGCCGGCAATCCGGCCATCCCCGAACTTCCGCTGGTGGGCGCGGTTGCCGCGGCCATACTCTGGGTAATCGTACCGTTCATGCAAGCTCGCTCCGCCACCCGGGCCAAACGCATCGACCGGATCGCCACCTGGACCATCACGGCGAGCGGCCTGGTGATTGTCGGCAGCGTGGTGGGCATCCTGCTGCTCATCGTGAACGTGGCGCTGCCCCTCTTGTTCCCTCCGGATTCCGTGCGCGTTCAGCGATTCTCCCCCGCCTGGCTGGGCGATCCGGGGGCCGTGCTGGCCATCGGCAGCGACGGGTACCTGGAGACCGGCTACGTCCTGGACACCGGCGGCGTGTTCACCTTCTTCGATTCCCGCTGCGGGGCGCTGTTGGAGCGGGTACGGCTCGAGCGGCCGGGCGTTGCGGGCGCCACGGTGGCCGGGGTGGAGGTGAGCGGCCGCCTCGACCATAGCCTGCGCTGGAGCGATGGGTCGCTCACGGTGGAGCGGGTGCGCTTCTTCCCCCAATTCGATCCCGAAGGCCAGCGGCACATCGCCCACGCGGTGGAGCGCCTCACCGTGCTGCCTCCGGCCGAAGGGGCGGTACGCGGCACCGCGCGCGTCACGGAAGCCGGTGGAACGGCCGCGGTGTTTCTGCTGCCGGGCAACCGCCTCCGCGTGGTTCAGCAGATCGTGGAGGAGGATCTCTTCGGCGAGCTGACCCGGGAGAGCGCCTCCTACGAGATCGAAGACGAGCTTCCGGGCGCCGCCGGCCCGCTGCTTCTGGACGGGTCAGGCCGGTGGCTCTTCGCCGGCACGGATGCGGGTTACCTGTTGCGCTGGGCACTCACCGAGGAGGGTCCCCGGCTCGCCGACCGGGTGCGGGCCTCGCACGAGGGCAGCGCGGTGACCGCACTGGCGATGCTGATCGGGGACGGCTCCGTGGTGGTGGGGCTGGAGGACGGAAGCCTTTCCGTGTGGTTTCCCGTGCCCGCCGAGCCGGGAAGCTTCGTGCGGGTGCTGAAATCGATCCACACCCTCGCGCCCCACCCCGCGGCCGTGCGGCGCATCGTGGCGTCCCAGGCCGACCGGATTCTGTTGACCGTCGGGGAGGAAGCCGAACTGCGGATGCACTACCCCACCGGCGAGCGCCACCTGCTCACCCTCTCGCCGGAAGCGCCGTTGCTGCGTGCCGGGCTTTCCCTGCGGGCCAACGGCGTCATCGGGTTGGATGCGGAAGGCCGAATCACCGTTTGGGCCATCGATGCGCCCCATCCGGAATTCAGTTGGAAGGCCATGTTCAGCCGCATCTGGTACGAGGGGTTCGAGCAGCCGGGGTTCGTCTGGCAGTCCTCCGCCGCCACCGACGATGCCGAGCCGAAGCTGAGCCTGATTCCGCTGGTGTTCGGGACGCTGAAAGCGACCTTTTACGCGCTCCTGTTCGCCGCACCCGTGGCGTTGTTTGCGGCGATCTACACCAGCAGCCTGATGGATCCGCGGCTGCGGCTGATCGTGAAGCCGACGGTGGAAGTCATGGGCGCGGTGCCCACGGTTGTGATCGGTTTTCTGGCGGCGCTGTGGTTCGCCCCGCTGATCGAGGACAAGATCATTGCCATTTTTCTCTTCCTCCTCCTCGCGCCGGTGGTGCTGATCGCATTTTTCGTGCTGTGGGAGCGGGTACGCGGATGGCCGCCGCTGAACCGGGTCAAGCCGGGCTACGAGTTTCTGCTGGTGATGCCCGCGGTGCTGCTGACGGTGGTTTTATCCGTGGCGATTGGCGGCGTGCTGCAGGACGTAATATTCGGCGGCGATTTCCGGCAATGGCTGTTCCAGTCGTTCGGGACGCAGGTGGACCAGCGCAATTCGATCGTCATCGCCTTCGCCCTGGGATTCGCGGTGATCCCGATCATTTTCACCATCTCCGAGGATGCGCTGATTCGGGTGCCAGGCCATTTGCGCGCCGCTTCCCTCGCTCTGGGGGCGACCCGCTGGCAGACGGCGTGGCGGGTGGTTCTGCCTTCGGCGAGTCCGGGCGTATTCGCGGCGGTGATGATCGGGTTCGGCCGAGCGGTGGGGGAGACGATGATCGTGCTGATGGCCACGGGAAACACGCCCATCATCGATGGGAGCATCTTCAACGGCATGCGCACCCTTTCGGCGAATATCGCCGTGGAAATTCCCGAGGCCCCCGCCGGCGGCACTTTATTCCGGGTGCTGTTCCTCACCGCCGTGCTGCTGTTCAGCGCGACGTTCCTGGTCAACACGGCAGCCGAGGTGGTGCGGGAGCGGATGCGGAAAAAATTCGGGCGGATCTAGGTCATGGGGCGCAAACCGATTCAGCGGGGCGAGCAACTGGTCTGGCTTACGGGGGCGGCGCTCACCGTGACCTTGCTGGCCACCGTGACCTTGATCGGCGTGGTGATGGTCAACGGCCTCGGCTATTTCTGGCCATCCACCTTGGCCGTGGCCCGTCTCGTGGACGGCGGCACGGCCATGGGGGAAATTACGCAACGGGATTATACGGACGAGGGCGATCTGTGGCGCATCCAGTTCAAGGTGGGCAACCGGGATCTGTATGGCGCCGATTTTCGCTGGATCGACGCCGCCGCTATCGAGACGCTGAATTATCCGGAGGACGCCGCCGCCCTGGAGCGGGAGGAGTATGGAAACTTCTACGGATTCCTCGAGAGGCTCGATCTCGCCACCGTCCAAGTCGATGCCGGCCTACCCCCGTGGGAGCGCCTACAGGCCGCCCGGGACGCGGTGGAGGAGCGGTTCGAGGCGATCGAGTCGCTCAACGAAAGCGTCTCCGCCGATAGCCACGAGATGGAGCGCATCCGCCTCGCAATCCTGGAACTCCGCTACGAGGGCGGGGCCGGCGCGGAAGACGGGATTGCGCGGCTCGAAGAACAGCTGGCCCCGGTGCGCGCGGACTTCGACGCACGGAACGCCGAAGCGGCCGCGCGGCTCGCCGAGCTGCGGAGCAATACGGCGACCTTCGCCGATGCCGCCGGGCGCACCAAGGAGATGCCCATCCTGTCCCTCGTGCGGACATACCGGCCCAACGCGATGTCCGTGCCCGCGAAGGCCTTATTCTATCTGGGTAAGGTATGGGAGTTGCTGAGCGCCAATCCCCGGGAATCGAACACGGAAGGCGGATTGTTTCCCGCTATTTTCGGCACGGTGATGCTGGTGATGCTGATGAGCCTGTTCTGCATTCCGCTGGGGGTCGTGGCGGCGGTGTATCTGCAGGAATACGCCCGCGAGGGACTGCTGGTGCGCATGGTGCGGATCGCGGTGTTCAATCTCGCGGGGGTGCCCTCCATCGTGTACGGCATCTTCGGGCTGGGATTCTTCGTCTACGGCGTCGGCGGAACCATCGACGAGTTGTTCTTCCCCGAGCGGCTGCCCAACCCCACCTTCGGCACGGGCGGCATCCTCTGGGCCAGCCTGACCCTGGCGTTGCTGACCGTGCCGGTGGTCATCGTGGTCACCGAAGAGGCGCTGGCCGCGATTCCCGGCGGCATCCGGGAGGCCTCGCTCTCCCTGGGCGCGACGCGCTTTCAAACGCTGTGGCGGCTGCTGCTGCCCATCGCCGCTCCGGGGATCATCACGGGCTTCGTGCTTTCCACCGCCCGGGCCGCGGGCGAGGTGGCGCCGTTGATGATCACGGGCGTCGTGAAGCTCGCCCCAGCGCTTCCCCTGGACGGCGAGTTCCCATTTTTTCATCTGGATCGCAAGTTCATGCACCTGGGCTTTCACATCTACGATGTGGGGTTTCAGTCGCCCAACGTGGAGGCGGCGAAGCCCATGGTGTTCATCACGACTCTGCTGCTGCTGGCCATCGTGATAGGGTTGAGCATCGTGGCCATCGTGCTCAGAAATTCCATGCAAAAGCGCTATGCGGGAAAAGCCTTCTGACGGGGGCGCGAGCGGCGCTCGGCCGTCGCCCGAACCGGAGGCGGCCGAAAGCTCCGATGAGGAGTCCGCACGATCAGCCACTGGCGGCGGACGTACTCCCGCCCAGTACAAGGAGGGGCCCGTGGAGATGAACGCGCCGCAAATCGCCGACCCGATCTTTCAGATCGAGGGCTTGAGTCTCTTCTACGGCGAAGCGGCGGCGCTGAAGGAGATCGGCCTCCACATCCCGCGGCGGCAGGTGACGGCCTTCATCGGTCCTTCCGGCTGCGGCAAGTCCACGCTCCTGCGAACGCTCAACCGGATGAACGACCTGATCGACACCGTGCGTATCGAGGGCAGCATCCGCATGGACGGCGAGGAGATCTACTCGCCCGAGGTGGACGCGATCGAGCTGCGGCGGCGGGTGGGGATGGTCTTTCAGGCCTACAACCCGTTTCCCAAATCGATCTATGAGAACGTGGTCTTCGGCCTCCGCATCGCCGGCGTGCGCAACAAGAGCGCCTTGGACGAGGCGGCGGAGCGGGCCCTGACCGCAGCCGCCCTGTGGGAAGAGGTGAAGGACCGCCTCCGCGAATCGGCCCTCGGCCTCTCCGGGGGGCAGATGCAGCGGCTCTGCATCGCCCGGGCGATCGCGGTGAATCCGGAGGTGATCCTGATGGACGAGCCTTGCTCGGCGCTCGATCCCACCGCTACCGCCCGCATCGAGGATCTGATCTTCGAATTGAAGAAGGATTTCACTGTGATCATCGTCACCCACAACCTGCAGCAGGCGGCGCGAGTGGCCGATTACACCGCGTTCCTTTACCTGGGCAGCCTCATTGAATACGATGTGACAAGCATCATCTTCAGCAGGCCGCGGGAAAAGCGAACGGAAGATTACATCACCGGCCGCTTCGGCTAGGAAGGGTTTGGATCCCCATGGCTAAGCATCTGCAAACCGATCTCAGCGCGCTCAAGGAACATTCCCTCTCGCTGGCGGCGGATGTGGAGGAACGCGTCCGCCGCAGCGTCAAGGCGCTGCAGGAGCGCGACGCCTCGCTGGCCCAGGAGGTTATGGATGGCGACCAGGAGATCGACGAACGGGAGGTGCGGCTGGAGGAGGAATGTCTGAAGATCCTCGCTCTCCATCAGCCGGTGGCCATCGATCTGCGCTTCGTCGTGGCGGTGCTCAAGCTCAACAATGACCTGGAGCGGATCGGGGATCTGGCGGTGAACATCGCCGAACGGGCGCAGTTCCTTTCCACCCGGGAGCCGGTGCCCGTCCCGCTCGATTTCGGCGGGATGGCCGAGGCCACCCGCAACATGCTGCGCCGGGCGCTGGACGCCTTGGTGAATCTGGACATCGGCGCGGCGTGGGACGTGCTGAAGTCCGACGACGTGGTGGACGAGATCAACCGGGAGATGTTCGTCCAGGTGCAGGACGGAATTCGCAAGCACCCCGACATGCTGGAAGCGCTGATTCACCTGCTCTCCGCGTCGCGCCACCTGGAGCGCATCG
>JAPUJL010000542.1 GCA_027296185.1 SAR324 cluster bacterium
CCACTTATTCGGTGAATTCTGAGATCAAACCCGCTGGCACGCAACACGCGGTCGACGGTCTCGAAACGGGGCGAACTCTTGCCGGTGAGCATGCGGTGCAGGTTGCCCCGGTTCAGTTTGGCCCTGCGCGCCAGCTCGGAGAGTCCGCCGTGCACGTCGATGACATTCTTTAGCGCGGTAAGAAACACCCGCGGATCCTCGTCTTCCCTCGCGGCGTTCAGATAGGCTTCGGCCTTCTGCGGGTCGCGAATGGAATCCTGAATATACTCGTCGTAGGTTCGCAGCGATCGCTTAGTTGCCATGTTATCCGGTCCACTCTTGCCAGCGCTTCAGCGCCCGTTCGATGTCGCGCGCCTGGGTTCGTTTCGTACCGCCACCGAGCAACACCACGACGCGGCCCCCCGCCGAGCCGTAATAGACCCGGAAACCCGGTCCGACTTTCAATCGCAATTCATGGAGTCCCTGACCGAGCGATTTCGAGTCGCCGAAGTCTCCGTGTCCGAGCCGGTGCAGGCGCGCCTGAATCCGCGCAACGGCTGCTCCATCCTTCAGCGATTCGAGCCATTCGACGAATGGCTCGTGGCCCCTCCGATCCCCGTAAATCAGGATTCGGTGCGCCGCGCTCTCAGCCACGAATGTACGTTATAGCGTACACCGAAGGACCATAAAAGACAATCCGGAGCGCTCTGCATGCGACGAGGAGAGAGGGCGGGCTTCCGGTAGGCGCGCGGCGGCGATCAGCCAGCGGCGGCGGCGGTGCCTTCGATCTTGGCCTTGAGGTTTTGCAGGGTAGCCTGGCCTTGTTCGGTGAGCATGGGCACGATGTCCTTTTCGAACTTCCGGCGCCCGAGGAATTTGGGTGCGTAGGCGTAGCCGTATTTGACGGTGATACCGCTGCCCACGGTGCGAACTTCGAAGATGGATTTCAGCTCGTGCAGCAAGGGCGGCGGCACGATGTTATTCACGAAGGTGAACTCGTCCTTGTCCCGGATCAAGTGCTCCAGCGTGATCGAGAGGGGATTGCCCGGGAACACGCACACGTGGTGATGACCGACGCGAATCGGCGCCGATTGGTCGACCACCATCTGCTCCAGCCCGGCTACCCAGCCCGGCCAGCCCGCGTGATTCAGAATCAGCTTGGCGGCATCCTCCAGCGTCCCGTCGATTTCGATTTCCATCGAGAACTTCCGCGGCAGCTGTTCAATCTCCCGCGGCGGTGGAGCAGGCACCTCGGCGACCAGTTGTGTCAAATCCAGGACATCCACGGGGACATCGCCGAAGGTCTCGTAGTTTTCCTGGCGTTCCTGGAATCCCGCCGCACGCACCCGCCCGCTACCGAGCCGTTCGCTCAAAGCCCGGCTGTAGAGGACATAGTTCTGCCCTTCGACGTGATTCTTCAACAGCCGGTGGACGAGGATTACGTCCTTGCCGATAATCTTGATTTTTTTCTTCACCGCGTAGATGGAGAATTCCCCGATGTGACCCACCACCTTCAGCCCCAGGTTGCCGATGTTCTGGCAGGCGCCGCACTGGCAGTAGTTGTCCCGCTCCAGCAGCTTCAGGTGGCCATGGAACGACCGGGTCCAGTGATTGACCTGCTCCAGCATGGCCTCGAAATCCGGTAGTGCGCCCTGTTTATAGAAGAACAGCGCGTCCCCTTCGATCTCGCACAACTCCAGCCCCAGCCGATTTCCGTTGATGAGCAACTCGAGCAGTTCGGCGATGACGTGCTCGCTGTGGGAGATTTCCACCTCGCTGACGAACTGGGTGAAGCCGGAGATATCCGGAATCAACAACAGTCCACCCTGGTGATCGGGGGACATCGCTGCCTCCTCTCGCTTACGGTGTTGCGGCTGCCGTTCCCCGCCGGGCCCGGGCCATGGGCGATCCCTCGCCCGGTGCCGCTCCGGGTTCTGCTAGACCTCAGCCGGAGCCTAGCCGGCGGGCGCGGAGCGCGCGCCGGCCTCGACCAGGCCCCGGAGGTTTTCCAGGCTGCGCTCGCTTTTCTGCCGCAGCTTCGCCGCCGCCATTCTGTCGAAGAGCCGGCCCCAGAGCGGTTTGGGCCGATAACAGTACGTGTGCCGCACGTTCACCCCGCCGCCACTGACCTGGACGCTGAACTCCATGAACGCGCTGCTCCAAAAGGGCACCGGAGGCTGAATGCGCATGGCCATGGTGAAGTCGTCGTTGCCCTCGGTGATTCGTTGCATCGTGTGATGGAGCCGCCGGCCGTTCATCACGCACACATGATGCCGACCGGAGCGCAGGGGAACGCTGGCGTTCAGTTCGATGCGCTCCAGTCCGTCGACCCAATCGGGCCAGTGGGGGATATCGATCAGGAATTCCGCCACGGACTTGAGCGGCGCCGCGATGGCCACCTCCGCCGTGATGCTCCCCGGCAGGCTGGGAAATCCCTCCGCCGATGCCGGAGCCTCGGCCGCGTCTCGCACGCCGCCCAAGTCCCGGTAGGCCAGGGACACCTTGCCGAAGACCGGATATTCTTCCTCGTGGGGCAAGGCGCCCGCCACCGCCCCGGCTCCGCCCCACCGCTCGATCAACGGCGCCGACAGCAGCAGAAAGTCGCGGGCGGTCAGGGAGTTTTCCATCAGTTGGCGGGCGAAGATCACGTCCTTGCCAATGACTGCGGATCTGCCGCGGAAGGAATGCACGCCGAAGTCCCCGTAGTGCGCTAGGATGTGCAGCCCGAGCTCCCCGACATCCTGACAGGCGCCGCAAGGGCAATACAGGTCCCGCTGAAGCAGCTTGAGGTGCGTGTGGAACCCGGAAGTCCACGCGTCGGCTTGCTCCAGTACCGCTTGCGCGGACGGTGGATCGCCGAGGCCGTAGAAGACCAGCGCCTCGCCATCCAGGTCGGAGAGGAGGAGCTCCAGCCGGTTGTGGTCGATGAGGAATTCCAGCAGCTCGGCAATGATGTGCTCGCTGTGGGCGAGTTCCACTTCACCGACGAACTTCGCGTATCCCGAAATCTGCGGGATCAGCAGAAGGCCCTGCGCGGCGTCGGATGGCAAATCGGATCCTTATCGTTGGGAAGCAGAGGCAACCGAGCGCTCGGGGGACTCCCACCACCCGATGCCGTTTGCGCGTGCCGGACCTCTTGATATGTGAATAGGTGCATCGAATCCGCTAAAATGTAAACTCAATTACACTTCTGGGCCGCCGCTCCCGTGATCCGGTGCACCCCGGCCTTTCTCCCTTTGGACCCGCGGGGATTCTCGACGATGATGCGCAAGCTGAAAATCGCCGGCGTGGCGCTGCTGGTACTGATCCTGGCCGCCGCCGCCTTCGTGTTCTATCTTCACCGGCGTGCCCTGCCCCAGATCGCAGGCGCCATCGCCACGGCGGGGGTTTCAGCCAAGGTGGAGATTATCCGCGACCCTTGGGGCGTGCCTCACATCTTCGCGGAGAACGAGCGGGACGGGTTCTACGGGCTGGGCTGGGCGACGGCCCAGGACCGCCTGTTCCAAATCGCGATGTTCAACCAGGCGGTGCAGGGCCGGCTGGCCGAATGGTTCGGGGAACCCGTCGTCCAATTCGACAAGATCTTCCGCACGCTGGATTTCCAGGGAGTTGGCAAGCGGCTCTACGCAAGCTCCAGCCGGGAATCGCGCCGGGCGGTCGACGCCTACCAGCAGGGGGTCAACGACTATGCGGCGATGATCGATTCGAGTCTGCCGATCGAGTTCGCCATCCTCCGCAAATCCTTCGAGCCCCTGAAACCCGGTGACCTGGTGGGCATGCTGGGGTTCCTGGCCTTCGCCCTCCACGATGCATGGCGCTTCGAGCCCATCTACGCCCGGCTGGTGGAGAAGGTCGGCGCGCCCCTGGCGGAACAGCTCTTCCCCTACGCCCGGGGCGGATCGCCCGCCGTTTACGATACCGCGCAGGCCCCCCGGCCGCGGCTGTTCGAGCTGTCGGCGGAAGAGCGGTCCCTGTTGCCGTTCCTGCCGCGCTTCGACGCGAGCAACAACTGGGCGGTGGCACCGCACAAGAGCGCCACGGGTCACGCGCTACTGGCCAACGATCCGCACTTGGGACACGCCCATCCGCCCATCTGGTACCAGGCGCACCTGAAGGCCGGCGCCCTGGACGTGACCGGGGTGACGATCCCCGGGTTGCCGGG
>JAPUJL010000543.1 GCA_027296185.1 SAR324 cluster bacterium
CCACCGTGAAGGTCGAACAACAGAGCGGCGGCTTCCTCGACGAGCTCCGCGACGTCGACTAGGCTCCGCTCGAACAGACACGCGGCGCCACATTACGGCACCCATCCCTGTGATTCCGGGCGCCGTTCCGCGCTCTCCCGAAGGAGCGGCAAGGATCCAGCCATTCGTAATTGTTGATCTTTTTCGGTCGGCTGCGCGGCCTTGGGCGGATGGACCCGAAGCATTCGACCTCGATCGGCGGTTGCCGAACGGAGCCCGGACACCACCTGGCTTAACGAGCGAAACCTAACTGTCGAGTGCCGAATCGGTGCCGGTGCCGAGGCGACTCCGCGGACCGAATTGCCGTGCCGCCAGTGGCGGATCAACCGCCGGATTGAAGCGCGGCGATGGCGCTGCGAATGCTCTCCGCGATTTCCGCCAATGGCGCGGAGGGGCCGCCGCCCCGGGCGAATCCCTCGTAGCGGGGGATGAGGTGAAAATGGACGTGAAACACCACCTGGCCCGCCCGGGCGCCGTTGTTCAGCACGAGGTTGTAGTGGGCGGTGCCCATGGCCTGGGTGACGCCCTTGGCCACCGTCTGCAGCGTGGTCATCAGCGAAGCGGCGGCCTCGGGCGGCAGATCCACGAAGGAGGCCACCTCAAGCTTCGGTACCACCAGGGTATGGCCGGGGGATTTGGGGTGGATATCCAGAAAGGCCAGCTCGCTACGGGTCTCGTACACCTTCTCCGCGGGGATTTCACCGCGGACGATCTGCGTGAACACGGACGCCATGGGGATTCCTTGTGCCGGCCGGCCGATCGGCGCCGCCCCGAGCGCCAATTTTCCGCAATGTCCTAGCAGGTCGTCCACCAATTGGAAAGCCGCCCGGGATGCCCGGCAATATCGACCGGCCCGCATCGTGGGGCCGCATCGTGGGGCCGGACCCCGGGGTGTCGTGACAAAGCTCGCGACAACACCCAGGGCCGGTGATATACGTAGCGCCACCGGCCGCCATGGAAGGCGCGCCGAGGGACGCCGTCCACGGCGGGCGAGGGTGGCCCGCGCCGAAGCCACGGCAGCGACGCGGAGGGGCGGTGTCAGAGGGCCGCGATGTCCACCCGCCTGTTTGCCTGCCGCCATTCGGCAAAGCGATCCCATTCGAATCTCCCTGCCCAGGAGTTGCGACATGAAGTTCCTGGATACGAGCGGAACGCCCGCTCCGCAATCGGTGCTCTATCACCGCTTTATCGTTGACCTGGCCACCGGCGCGGTACGCGCCGAGGACGTGCCCTGCGCCAATTTGGAAGATGTCCTGGGCGGCTTTGGACGCTCCTTTCAACTGTTGGAAGGCTTGGACATCGACTCGGCCTACGACCCCAGGAACCCGCTCATCGTCAACACGGGGCTGCTCACGGGCACCGAGGTGATGACCGGACTGCGCACCTACTTTTCCGCATACAGCCCGCTCAAATGCTCCAACCAAGGGCTACCGGCGGCCATGTGGTCGGCGGGCAGCGGCAAGTTCGGCTGCAAGATGAAGTGGGCGGGCACCGACGAGGTGATTTTCGAAAACCGCTCGGCCAAGCCGGTCCTGGCGGTGATCCAGGAATCGGACGACGGTCCGCGACTGACCCTGAAGCCGGCGGAGCATCTCCTGGGCAAGGACACCCATTCCAAGATCATGGCGCTGCAGGCGGATTATCCGGACGCCCACTTCGCCGCCATCGGCCCAGCCGGGGAACACTACGAGCAGGTCTACTACGGCGCGGTCGCCATGAGCACGGAGAATCAGCTCAAGTCCGGCGACGACAAGTGCCGCTTCGCCGGGCGGGGGGGCATGGGCAGCCTGATGGGCTACAAGAACCTGATCGCCATCGTGGCCCAAAGTACCGACAAGTTGCGGCCCCTCACCCCCGCCGTGCGCGACCTCAACCGGGAGATTTCCCGCGGGGCGGGCTCGCGCAAGTTCCGCGACGAGCGCAAAGGCGGTCTGGGCGGCACGTGGGCCAACTACCTCCCGCTGCAGAAGGCCTACATCCTCCCTGAAAACAATTTCCGGCCCAAGGGCCACGACCTGCCGGAGCGGCTGTTCCGGCAAAAGTTGGAGGAGCAGTTCGTCATCAAGGACGAGTCGTGCTTCCGGTGCGGGATCAACTGCCACAAGAATCTCTACGAGCGGAAGGCGGATGGCTCGAAGGGCCGCTTTTACGCCAAGATCGACTTCGAGCCGCTGGACCTGCTGGCCACCAACCTGGGCATCCACGACGCCGAGCAGGCGTGGCGGCTGGTGGCCCTGGTGGATCATTTGGGGATGGATTCCATCTCCTGTGGCACCACCGTGAGTTACATTCTGGACTACAACGAGCGCCACCCGGACGCCCCTTTGTTCAACGGCGCCAGGTTCGGCGACTTCGAGAAAGTCCACGAGCTCATCGAGGCGATCGGCAAGGGCGAATTGCCCGATGCCGGACATGGGGTGAAGCGCCTGTCCGAACAGCTCGACGAGCCCGGCTACGCCATGCAGGTCAAGGGTCTGGAGCTGCCGGCGTACCTGCCCGACACCAACCCCGGTTATGTCTGGGCCATCGCGGGCGGCCACATGAGCATGGCCACCTTCCTGCTGCTGGTGCTGGAGGGCGAAACGTCCCTGGACTATTGGGTAAAGGCGATCACCGAGCGGGGGCTGTACCAAATCCGCGACGACCTGATCGGCACGTGCAAGTTCGCCGGCATGAATCACGAATCCGCCCTCCAGGCCATCGAGGGTGCCACCGGCTTGAAGCTGACCCAGGAGGAACTGCTGGCGGCCGTGCGGCGTGCCTACTTGCGCGGCTTGAAGCTGGAGCGCAAGCAAGGCTACGCCGACGCCGACTACACCCTGCCGGCACAGGTGTTCGAGAACCCCAATCCCAATCTGGGCACGCCCCATTTCATCACGCCGGAGTTCTTCTCCGCCCTGAAAACCCGCGTCTGGGAAGTTTTCGACAAGGAAATTCAGGCCCTATGACCGTGCGCATCGCGCTCGCCCCCCTCCTGGGCGAGCGCATCGGCGGGCGGTCGGCGGTGGAGGCCGAGGGCCGCACCGTCGCCGAGGTGCTGAGCGCACTCGCCCGCGCTCATCCCGAGCTTGCCGGGCTGCTCTGGAAGGGGGAAGGCGTGCCAAACCCCTACCTGGTCATCTTCCTGAACGACCGCAACATTGTGGAATTACAAGGGCTTGCGACACCGGTTGCCGACGGCGACGAGTTGACGGTCGTATCGGCCTTGGAGGGGGGAAGTGGAAGATCGCTCCGCTGCTGAAGGACGGGCTGCTGCCGGACAGCGATTTTCCAACTCCTTGTGTCGCACGAGCCCGCCAGTAGCCCTCCGCCGGGGCGCGGCGGGACCCACCGGAGAACGCAATCCACCCCCGCCGGGCCGTAGCGCTGGGGCGGCGCGGCGCCGTCAGGGGTCAGTGCGAGACGCCCAACTCGGTCATGAAGCGGTGCTTGATGAAGGTCGGGCTCATCGGTGGCCTGGCCGGAGAGGTGGCATCGTCCACGATCCCATGGATGAACCAGGGTCCCGGCTCGGCCATGGCCCGGTCCAAGGCCCGCTCGAAGGCCTGCTGGGTCTCCGCCCGCTCGACCTTCTCGAACCCCGCCCCTTCCGCCACGCGGGCCAGGTCCGTGTTGTAGGCCGTATGGGTGGGCTGGCCACCGGTGAGTTGATACTGCCGGTTGTCCCACACGATGTGCACCAGGTTGGGCGGCCGGCGCACCGCTTCGGTGGCCAGGGAGCCCAGGTTCATCAGCAGCGCGCCGTCCCCGTCGAGGATCACCACGCGCCGCCCGGGCTGGGCCATGGCCATCCCCAACCCCATGGAGCAGGCCATCCCCATGGAGTTCCAGAGGTAGAAGTTCAGCGCCCGGTCCTCCGCGCGGAACAGGTCGTACTTCGCGTTGCCCAGCGACGCGACGACCAGGTGGTCGGTCAGCCGTTCCGTGAGGTACTGGGTGGCCTTGAATCGATCGATCATCGGCTTGCCTCTACTTCTCGCCTTTCCAGCCGGAAAGCTGCGTGGAGACCAACAGGGCGACGGGGCTCTCGAGGGCGTAGGTCAGTTTCAGGGCGCCCTGCGTCAGCCGGGCCACCTCGTCGTCCCGCCGCAGGATGAAGTACGGGATGTTCAGGGCCTCCAAAACCGCCGGCGTGGCTTGGCCCATGGGCACCTGGGCCGCGTTGAATTCGCCCAGCTCCCCCCGGTATCCGATGAGCATCGGCACGGGGATACGGTAAGGAATGGGCAGCGAAGCGAGGGCGTTGATCGAATTGCCCAGCCCGGACGTGGGCATCATGAGCAACCCGCGCTTGCCGGCAACGGACTGCCCGCACACCACGCCCACGCCCTCCTCCTCCCGGGTCAGGGGCAGGATCTCGAAGTCGGGGTCCTCGCGCACAAGGCTCAGGATCCGCTCTCCGACGGCGTCCGGAACGTAATTGATGAACCGCACCTTGTATTGCTTGAGGCAGCCGACGATGGTTTCCGCCCAAGTCATGCCTGCTCGTCCCGGACCGTTTTTTCGATTCGCCCACGGCTCCAATCGGGGCGATACCCTGGGGGGCGGCAAACTACGCAACCCGAATCCGCCGCCTCGCCGACTCCGTCTGAGCGGGAGTGCCCCCTTGCACCGGGCGCCGTCCTCCGGCGCCGGCCACTGGCATTGGGCCCGCCAAGATGTCACGCTCTTTGCCTGGCACGCAAGCGGGGATCGGAAAATCCTCCCGGCACTCGGCGCTGTCCATATTTTCCGCCACCGGCCAGACCGGCCGACCGGCCGGCGTAGATGCCCTGTAGTCCGCCACCCAGGCGGAGCAGGGCGGGAAAAAACGCTAGACTTCCCAATGGGTGCGTATTAACGTGCTTCCTGTCCGCGATTGGAGGATAATGGCCCCG
>JAPUJL010000544.1 GCA_027296185.1 SAR324 cluster bacterium
GCGGCTACTTCTCCCGGGCGGTGTAGACTCCGTCCCAATCGCGGGGGGATCGGCCTGGTAGGCGCGGCAACGCTCGGCGAAGACCCGGGCCGGGCCGTCGCCGTTGTGGGCGTCCGCGCTGAAGGCCTCCAGCGCCTCGCCGAAGGCGCCCGCCCGGTACAGCCGGAGCCCTTCGGCGAAGCGCCCGCAGATGGATTCGAGCTGGGCCCGCGCCTCCGCGCCGAGGCTGCTCCGCTCCCCCAGAAGCTCGTAGATGCGCACCGCCTCGGCCTTGCCCTTGGCCCGCACCAGGTCGATCTCGCGGGTCACCATCCCCTCGCCGGCGCCCCGGCAGGTTTCCTCCGAGATCAGAATGCCCGTGCCGTAGAGCTTGTTGAGGCCCTCCAGGCGCGAGGCGGTGTTCACCGCGTCGCCGATGATGGTGTAGTCCATGCGGGTGCTGGAGCCGATGTTGCCCACGATCACTTCGCCGGTGTGCAGGCCGATGCGCGCGTGAAAGCGGCTCAGGCCGCCCCGCCCCGCCCAGGCGCGGCGCAGCTCGGCGATCTTGGCGCCCTGGGCCAGGGCCGCGCGGCAGGCATGCAGGGGGTGGTCTTCCAGGGGCAGGGGCGCTCCCCAGAAGGCCATCACGGCGTCGCCGATGTACTTGTCCACGATGCCCTGCTCCGCCTCGACGGCGGCGGTCATCTCGCTCAGGTACTCGTTGAGGAACTCCACCACGCCTTCCGGCGTCAGCGTCTCGCTCAGGGAGGTAAATCCGGCGATGTCGGAGAACTGGATGGTGAGGGTCTTGTTCGCGCCGCCCAGGGCGATGGCGTCGGTATCCTTCAAAAGCTCGTCCACCACCGAAGACGAGACGTAGCGCTTGAAGGTGTTGCGGATCGCCTCCTTCTCCTTCAGCCCGGCGGTCATCTCGTTGAAGGCGTCGGAAAGCGTCCCGAACTCGTCTCGGGAGCGGACGGTCACCACGTAATCCAGGTTGCCGCCCCGCACCTCCCCGACTCCCTCGGAGAGCGCCTTCAGCGCCCGCGAGACGCTGAAGCTGATGAACGATCCCAGCGCCGCCGCCAGCACCAGGGCGGCGATGCCGATGGCGTTCAGCACGGTCTTCATGTTCTCGTAGACCCGTTTCTCCTGGGTCTTGGAGCGGTAGACCAGCACCTGACCCACCGGTTCGCCCAGGGTGCTCTCCACCGGCACCGGAAGGGCCAGGAACTCCTCGTCCGCCTCGGTAAAGCGGCGGAGCCCGCCGGATGACTGGCCCGCCCCGTCCGCTTCATCCGTCCCTGTATCCGAAAGCCCAGTCTCCGGGAGCGCCGTTTCCGGCAGGGCCGCCACGGCGGCCAGAGTGGGGGCGATGCGCTCGTCGTGGGTGCCGATGTACAGCAGCTCCTGGGAGAGAAAGACCACCTCCGCCTGGGTGATACCGGTGATTTCGCCCAGCATCTCGCTCGTGATGGCGCTCCCGATGCCCACCACCCCCTTCACCTCGCCAGCGAAGATCACCGGCTTGAGGAACATCTGATAGAGCACCCCGGCCCCCCCCGCATCCGGCATCAATCCCGCGCCGGCCAGGGCCGGATCCCGCGAGCCCCACCAGGTGAAGATCTCGTTGCCTTCCAAGGCGCCATAGACGGCGGGCAGGCGGCTGATGTCGTCCCCCGCCATGGCGGGGGCGGCCTTGTTGAAGACCAGGCGGCCCTGATAATCGGTGAGGAAGAAGACCTCACTGGCGTTGTAGATCGTCAGCTCCTGCAAGACGGAGAGGATGCGGTTCTGCCGTTCGGGGAGAGCCTCGGCCCCTCCGGCTTCAATTTCCGGCGCGGCCGTTTCCTCGGAGAACGGATCGTCTGGGCCGAGGGGCTGCTCGGCAAAGGGATCGTCTCCGCCGCCGGAGCCGTCGCCGAAGATGTCCGCGAAAGGATCGTCCAGCTCCTCGGCGAAGTTGACGATCTCCGCCCGGATTTCCGGTTGGGTGACGACGAACGTCGATGCCCGCTCGGACAGGGTGACCAGTTGCGATCGCTGGAAGCGCTGGAAGACCTTCCGGGTACTGTGCAAGTCCTGCTCGATCTTGGCCTCGCTGATCGTATCGATCTGGGTGTTGACCAGGACCAGCACCGGCACGAAGGTGACGGTCAGCAACACCGCGAAGGAGAGCAGCAGCTTGTCCCGAAAGCGGTAGCGAATCATTTTCCGGCTTCCGAAACGGCCCGGTTTCAATGTACAAGAGAGGCACCGCGCGCCGCGTCGTACCGTGCGCCGCGCCGGACGGTGCCGGGTGGGCCGGCCGCGCCCCCGCATGAGGGGATTATCTTAGCGATTCGGCGGCGGGATTGCAGCCCGGCGGCACGGCCCGGGCTAACGGCGGCATCGAGGGCGGCGAGCGATGAAGCGATCCGGAATTCCAGCGAGACGGCTCGCCCTGGCCGGGGCGATCGCCCTCGCTTGGGTCTGGCTACCGGCGCCCGCCCAGGGCGGCTCGCTGCAGGGGAGGGTGATCGTGTTGGAGGCGGGGGATGGCGAGTTTGCCGAGTTGGACGATCCCAGCAACGCCGTGATCTTCGTCTCCGGCTTCCGCGAGCCGCCCCCGGCGGACGGCGGCAAGAAACTCCGCCAGAAGAACAAGAGCTTTTCCCAGCGGGTGCTGGCGGTCTCCCAGGGCGAATCGGTGGCGTTTCCCAACATGGACAGCATCCACCACAACGTGTGGTCCAGGTCCAAGGCCAAGTCCTTCGACCTGGGGCTGTTCAAGTTTCCCGAGCACAAGACGGTGACCTTCGAGAAACCGGGCATGGTGACCGTCTTCTGCAACATCCACGCGAAGATGATCGCCACCATCCTGGTGCTGCCCAACACCAAGCACGCAATCACCGATGCCTCGGGCGCCTACCGCATCGACGGCATTCCCGACGGGGAATATCCCGTCTATGCCTGGGTGGAGGGCGCCCGCCCCCAGAAACGGATGGTGCGCTTCGAGGCCGGCAAGACCACCGAGCTGAACTTCCGGCTGATCCTGAAGCGCATCCCCCTGCGCCACCTCAACAAGGAAGGCCGGCCCTACAAGGAATATTGACGGGGAGTTGGATTGCGGGAACCATTCACCTGAAGCATTACAAATCGGACCGGGGAGCGGCGGATGCATACTGACGATCGAGCGATACACCGATGGATGGCCCGCGCCGCCTTACTCGCCATCGGCGCGTTGGCGGGCTGCGGCGGATCGGGATCGGGAGGGGGTAGCGGGGGTGGCGACGTCACCCTGCCCGGCACCTGGAGCGGCACCTACGTCCAAGACTTTAGCGTTCCCGTT
>JAPUJL010000545.1 GCA_027296185.1 SAR324 cluster bacterium
GGCGGTGGTGTTCGTCCGCACCGATTACCGGGTGCGTTTTCCCCTGCGCGGCGAGGTGCGCGACTTCACGACCATGGGCACCGGATACATCCTCACCGCGCGGGGCCTGGGCATCACGGCCCAGCACGTGGTGGCCCCCTGGCACTACGACCGCCAGCTCGCCGTGTTGCGCAAGCTCGGTGTGGCCGAGGTGGTGCCCAATTCGGTGGTCGTATCGTTGTGGGAGACGGACCGCCAAGTCCTCGACGAATCGGTGCGCCCGCCGCGCACGCTGCGGAAGAACGCCTATGTCTCTGGTAGAACCGAGCGGGGGTTGCGCATCCTGTACACGCCCGAAATCGATATGGCGGAGCAGGTGGTGCCGTCGCCAGGGGGGCCGGTGAAAATCGAGACGCCCCGGGTGGGCGGCACCGACGTGGCCGTGTTCCAGATCGCCGGGTTCGACCGGAGCTTCGCCACGATCCCCATGGCCCCCACGCCGCTCGACACGGCCACCCTCGACGAGGTGCTGGTGATCGGCTATCCCCTCTCGTCCCTGCAGAAAGGCTTCGCAATGCCTCAGGCTTCCCGCGGCCGCGTGCGGCGGATCAGTGAGGACGTGCTGGAACTGGACAGTCCGCTGCACCCGGGCATCAGCGGCGGCCCGATCCTGAACCGGCGCGGGGAGCTGATCGGCATGGCGGGAGCGATCATCGGATCGCCAGTCTATGGGATCGCCGTCCGCGCCGAGGACCTGGTGTCGGCCCTGCGGGGGGCCCGGGAAGCGGTGCGGCGCGATCAGGAGCGGTTCGCCGGCCTGGGTTGCGATCCCGGTCCGCCCGATGGGGTGCTGGGGCGCCGCACCTGGCTCGCCTACCAGTGCGCCGGCGAAATGATCGAGGCCGGACGCTAACCCTCCGCCACGGAGCCTCGGCTGTGAGTGGGCGTGCCGATTGCGCTCCCTCCGTCCAGTGTGCGGCATGTGGCCCCGCCCGCCGATTCGTGGTTCAATTTGCGTTGACCCGAAAAGCCCGGGGGCGGGCTCTATGGATTCGACCCACCCTGCCGGCATATGCCGCCTGTCGATGTTCCCCTTCATTCGCCGATTCATTCGACCGCACCTGGCGCCTCTCGCCGCCCTGTGGCTCGCTGCCGCCGCCCTTGCAGGTTGTGCGGGCCGGCAGCCCATCTTTCTGGCGGAGCGGATGAGCGCCGTCCGCACCGCGGCGGTGGTTTATTTCACCGTGCCCGCCGACGTGAGCACGTACAGCTACGTGGACGACTACCGCCGCGCGCCGACCCAGGCCGAGCGGGCCATGGACAACGGCGGCCAGGCAGCGGCCCTGAGCTTCCAGGCGTTCCTGGAAGGGATCGGCCCTCAGAATCTGCCCTTCCGGGTGCTCTCCTTTGACGAGACCACGGGCAACGCGGCGTTCCAGGCTCTCTATGCGCCCCGCGATCCGCCGCCGGTGGATCCCGACGCGGGCTTCTTCGATAAGATTTTTGCCTCCTTCGACAACGAGTGGGACGACCTGAGCATCGTCGAGGCGGCGGCTCCGGCCCGCATGAACGAGTTCGGGCTGCGGGGATGGGATACCCTGCTCACTCACCCGGAGGAGCGAGACTACGTCCGCGCCGCCATTGCGGCGCTGGGAGTGGATGCCGCCATCGTGATCAACGACCGCGGCTATCGATATTCCTGCCGGGTGTGCTTCTCGCTCCAAGGCTCCGCGCCCAGCGGAGAGGTCAGCACCGCATCGCGGGCGGTCTTCGCCCTCGTCGATGGCCGGGGCACCGTCCTCGTCAAGGGCCGCTTCTCCTTCAGCGGCAGCGAGGCCACGGCCGGCATCAGCTTCGGCACCGTGGAACCGGAAGGGCAGGATGCCCTCTTCGCCGCCCACGGGCGCCGCATGGCCATCGCCTTCGGCGAGAAATACCGGGAGCTGGCCGCCGCTGCCGGCCGCTGATCCCGCCGCAACCCCAACCCAAACCCATTCCAACCCACACGGGGTGGCGCGGGCCTTTGCCTGTGGGCCCGCGATGCGGGGGCAACTCCCTTGGCAACTCTTTGCATCGGCGGCCGCTTGTGCGAGGTTCGAGGAAACCCTGCTTCCCGCAATCCTCACCCAGCCTTCATGAAACGCCCCAAGCGCATCTTCACCCGGCGCAACGCGCTCGTTTTCTTCGGCGCCGCCGCGGCTTCCTTCGGCCTCGGCTATGCGCTGCGGCGGTTCGGCGGGGGGGACTACGCGGACGTCGACTGGCAGCGCGCCTTCGAGCGCAAGACGGTGGGGGGCATCGCCCGCATCAAGTCCCTGGTGGGCGAAGGGCTTGCCGGAATGCGCGAGTTGATGCTGGGCGGCGGGCTCAACAGCGGTGAGCGGATCAGCGTCGCCCGCGACGGCCTGCTGATCCTCTCCCTGCCCGACCGCAGCGTGCTGCAAATCCGCGGCGAGGCGGAGCTGGATCTCCACTTCGACGAATTCAGCGGTGGCGTCTACAACCTGTACGTCGGCGCGGTGCTCTCCGTGGTGCCGAGGGGTAACCTGTACATCGCCACGGGGCCCACGGGCGCCGTGGGGATCAAGGGTACCGTGTTCTTTCGGGAGGTGTTCGGGGAAACGGGCCGCGAGGTGCAAACCATGGAAGGGAAGATGACGATGCCCGCGGACGTCGACGATTACTTTTGCACCTGTCACGGCGAGGTGGATTACCTGGGCCAGTTGGAGCAGGGGCGGGTCGTGCGCACCGACCGCGCCCAGCACCACAGCCCCTTCTTCCTGCGCAACGGAGACGGGTTGACCTTCGAGGAGGCGCCGATGCTCAATCACTTCGACGACGAGATCGACCGCCTGATCGACGTGATGGATCCCCCGCGCCACGACAAAAGCTGGCTCGACCTCGCCGCCGCCAGCCGCCCCCGCGGCTAGCTCCGCTCCCCCTCGTCCCACTGGTCCAGCAGTTCCGGGTCGGCGATCCAGCCATCCCGCTCGAACCCGGGCGGAACGCCGTAGGGCCAGCGCCGGTGGCGCCGCATCCGGTAACCCCAGGCGGCCACCACCGCGCAGAGCACGGCATCCAGCCGGTCCGCCCCGACCTCCTCGATCAAGGCCCGGCGCAGCCCCCGCGCCAGCCGCACCGTGACCCCGTACCGCGCCGCTGGGGATTCGCCCGGGAGGCCGCGCCCCTGGCCGGCGATGGCCCGCA
>JAPUJL010000546.1 GCA_027296185.1 SAR324 cluster bacterium
CACGCAGCCGCTCGGTTTCGGCCTCCTCGAGCTCGCGGGTTTTGGCGGCCATGGCGATCTGGCGGTCCCGCTCCTCCTTTTCCCGGGCCAGGTAGCGGCGGATATCGGCGCGCTCGCGCTCCTGTTCCTTTCCGATGAGGGCGATCTGGCGGTCCCGCTCTTCCAACTCGATAGCCCGGGCCATCTGCACCCGGGATGTCTCCAACTGCTCGTCCTTGCCGACCAGGGCGATCTGGCGGTCCCGCTCCTCCTGCTCGGTGGCGAGGGTACGCTGGATTTCCCGCCGCTCCAGCTCTTCCCCCTTGGCTACCAGGGCGATTTCGCGGTCGCGCTCTTCCTGTTCCCGGGCCAGGCTGCGGCGAATCTCCGCCGCCTCGCGCTTTTTCAAATCCTCGGTGACGCCGATGTCCTTGGCGATCTGCGCCCGCTCGAGCTGCAGGGCTTTCCTGATCTCCTCCTCCTCCACCAGCCAGCGTTGTTCGAGGATGTAGCGCTGCTTCTCGCTCAGCACCTTGGACTGCTCGTCGGAGACGGCCTGCTCCTGTCGCGCCACGGCAACGGCATCCTCCTTGTCCAGGTCGAGTACGGAGAGCTTGGTCTCCAGGCTGCGCTTGCGGATGGCCAGGGCGGTCTGCTCCGCCACCTTGTGCCGTTCGTCGCGGGATTTCTCCTCGAATCCGCTCACGGAGGTGGCGCGGGCGATATCCGCCTCTTGCCGTTCGCGCTCCTTGTCGATCAGGGTGACGTCGCTGTCCTTCTCGGCGGACTCCCGGGCCAGGTTGCGGCCGATTTCCACCAGTTCCTGCTCCTTGGCCTTGCCGATCAGCTCGATCTGGCGGTCCCGCTCGGCCTTCTCGTTGGCCAGGGCGCGGCGGATATTGGCCAGTTCCTCCTCCTCCGACTTGGCCACGAGGGCGATCTTGCGGTCGCGCTCCGTCTGCTCGATGGCGAGGTTCTTCTGAATGTCCGCCGATTCGCGCTTTTCCGCCTCCTCGATGATGGAGATATCCCGCGCGGTGCGCCTCTGATCGAGTTCCCGCTCGTTCGCGATTTCCTGGGATTCCACGGCCAGCCGCTGCTCGAGGATGTAGACCTGCTTTTCTCCCAGACGCAACGCCTGCTCGTTGGAGACGGCCTTGTCCTGGCCAGCCCGGGCGAAGGCCTCGGACTGTTCGATATCCAACAATTCGAGTTGGGTATCCAGGTCGCGCTGCCGAATGGCGACGGTGGTGCGCTTTTCGGTGTCGTGCACCCGGCGGCGGGCATCGGAAGTGATCTCCGTGATGATCTTCAGCCCCTCGGCATCGAACACGTTGTCGGGTTTGAAGAACTCCTTGCCCGTTTGCTCCAGGGTGACGATGGTCACCTCCTCCAGGGTGAGGCCGTTCGCCTGGAAGCTCTCCTTCACGCTGGCCTTGATTTCCTGGGCGAAGGCATCGCGGTTCTCGTGAAGCTCGTTGAGGGTCTGGGTGGCCGCGAAGCTGCGCAGGGCGCTCACCACCTTCGCTTCCAGCAGGGCGCGCACCCGCTCCGGATCGAAGGTCTTCTCGCCCAAGCTCCGGATCGCTTGCAGGATGTCGCCCTCTTGATGGCCCACGTGGGTGTACAGCTCGGTCACCAAGTCGATGCGGATCTTATCCTGGGTCAGCACCGCCTGCTCCCGGGAACGGCTGACGATCAGCTTGATCGTCTCCAGGGAGACCCACGAAATTTCGTGGAACACCGGCAGCACGATGGCCCCGCGCCCCAGGCACACCTTGGTGCCCAACACACCCGTCCGGATGAAGGCCATGTTGGCCGGCGCCCGTTTGTAAATCCAAATGGAGACGATGTAGTAGATCGCGACGATCACGATCGCCAGGATGACTAGCGTGATCCAGGTTTCGGTACTCATGGTTACCATCCGCACACCATTGGGTTCTCGAACAACTAGGCCGGACCCACCCTAGGTGCGGGACCGGTGGGTCAACACTCGATCGGTCTCTAATTCAAGCCTTCCGCCGGCGGCTCCGGGGGGCTCTCCTCCGCGGGAGCGCCTTCCCGCGGGCTGCCGAAATCGAACGTGGGCAAGGGCTCGCGGGAGGCCCGCATCCGCTCCCGCAACTCCTCGGTGGCCCGTTGGTCGACCTCCACGACGGCTCCGTGGAGCACCACGCCGTATTCGTCCCGCGCCTTGTCCTCGCTGACCAGGTGGCGCGCCACGTCGTTGCGCACGTTGATCGGGGGCCGCTCCAGGGGGTCGCCCCAGCCGCCGCCGCCCGCGGTGCGGAAGATGATGCGGTCGCCGGGTTCCACCTTGAGGTGATCGATCTTCGAGGGCACCGGCTCGCGAGTGCCGTCGGCCTTCACGAGCCATTTTTCCGAGCAGGCCCCGGGCTTGCCGCCCAGGATGCCCCAGGGCTGGGAGCGGTGGCGGTCGTCGTGGATGGAAATCTCGCCCTTCTCCAGCATGTTGTAGACCTTCTCCACTCCGTTGCCTCCCCGATGGAGCCCGGCGCCGCCGGAATCCCGGATGGTGGTGTAGTTCTCGATGATCATCGGGTAGTAGCTTTCCAGGTACTCGGTGGGAATGTTCTCGAACAGCGGCCACCAGGAATGGCCGTCCATGCCGTCGCCGATGGGGCGGCCCGGGATGCCCCCGTAGAGAATCTCCATCAACTGGAAGAACCGGCCGTTGCGGTCGAAGCCGTTGTAGAGCAGGTGTGGGCTGGAGCCGTATCCCGCCGCCGTGGCCAGCTCGGGTGCCTTCTTGCTCAGCGCGCCGCCCATCACGTCGAACTGCCGGGAGAGGGTGTGGGTGCGGCACCCGAGGGACGCGGGAAAGTTCGGGTTCACCAGGGAACCCTTGGGCATGGTGACGTGGATCAGGTCGTAGAACCCGTCGTTGAAGAGGATCTGGGGGTCGAAGACCATAATCATGTAGACCCCGATGAACATCTTGAACATGCCTTCGTGGAGGTAGAAGTTGATCGGCCCCTCCGCCTGGGGCGAGGTGCCGGTCCAGTCGAAGAAGGCATGCTCCCCCTCGCGCCACACGGTGAGCTTCATCTTGAAGGGGCCGTTGCCGCAGCCGTCGTCGTCCACGTAATCCTCGAAGGACTGGGGCTCCTCGGGCAGGTTCTGCACGATCAACTGGCGCATGGCCCGGTTGGTGCGGTTCAGGAGGGCTTCGCAGGCTTCCTTGTAGGTCTCCTTGCCGAACCGCTCGCAGATTTCGATCACCCGCTTTTCCCCGGCGCGGCACCCGGCGAGGATCGCCATCAGGTCGCTGTAGTTCATCTCGGGGGTGCGGGTGTTGTTCATGATGACGTCCAGAGCCGCCTTGTTCTTCTCGCCCCGGTCGTAGATCTTGATCGGCGGAATCTTGAGCCCTTCGCCGAAGATGGAGGAGGCGGCGGTGGGCATGCTGCCCGGCACCGGCCCGCCCACATCCATCATGTGTCCGAACATGGAGCTGAATCCGATCAACTCGCCGTCGAAGAAGATCGGCACCAGTACCATCCAGTCGTTGATGTGGCTGATCGCCCCGCCGCAGCGGAAGGGATCGCTCTGCAGAATGGCATCGCCCGGGTGGAGCTCCATGGGATACGCCTCGAGCATCTCCGAAATGTAGGAGCCGAACTGGCCCACGATCATCCGCCCGTTGGGGTCGGTGATCATGGGAAACTCGTCGTGCTGCTCCCGGATCACCGGGGACATGGCCGAGCGGAAGAGCACCGCGTCCATCTCGTGCCGAGCGTTGCGCAACGCGTTTTCGATCAGGTCCAGCGTGATCGGATCGAGCGCTGCCCCCGCCGCCCGTGCGGACCGGCGGAACGCCTCGATTGCCGCGCCGCTTTCCGCACGGACCTCGATGACGGCGGATGACGGCGACACGGGCTCGGGCCCAGCCGTTGGTTCCGCGGCGAGACCCAAGACACGCTCGGGAGGAGGCGGCACCGCGACGGCCGGCTCGGCTTCCCGGCGCCCCGCGAGGAGCCGCGCGCACTTCTTCAGCGCGTCCTCTTTGGCCCGCTCCAGCGCCGCCTCCGGGTCTCCGTTCACCCGGGCGGAGCCGAACTGCATCTTGGAACTGCCGTTAAGGGAGAGCTTGCAGAGGACGGTGATCTCGCCGTTTTCCGTGCGGTGCTCCACCACGTCGTAGCTCCAGCCGCTGCCCAGGGTCTCGTCGAGCAGGCGGGAGATGGCGTCCCGCTGACCGCCCTCGCCCAGGGCGGCCAGGCTGGCCGAGCCCAGTTCCTGCTCGGTGAGGGCCACGCGCGTCGTGCCGAGCAATCCCAACTCCTCGCGCTGGACTCCGAAGATCCTGTCGAACTGCTCCCGGTTGGCTTTGAGCAGATCGTCGAGGGACACGGATTTCAGGGGGCTTTCGGGCTCAAGCATGGGTCACCTGTGGGGAAATTCTCGTCCCTTCCGGAACGATGAGCATGTTCAGGTACTCGTCCACTTCGCCGACGTGGCCGGGGTGAATCACCGTGGTGGAATCCCGCTGGGTCACGATGGCGGGGCCGGAAACGCGGTTGCCGGCCATGAGCCGGTTGCGGTCGTAAACGTTCGCCTCCGTGAAGTTCCCCCCGAAGAACACCGGGTGCTGCTCGACCAGGGCCTGGCCGGGATCGGCCTGCTGCCGCTCGCGGCGGGGGAAGCTCATCTTGACCACGAGCCCCGTGCCCACGGCCCGGAGATTGACGATCTCCACGGGGGCATCGAGCCGGAAGCCGTACAGGCGCTCGTGAATTTCGCCGAAGCGCCGGTTGATGTCCTCGATTCCGCCGTTGGCCAGTTGGCCCGGCTCCACCTCGATGGAGAACTCGTAGCCCTGACGAAAATACCGCACATCCACTTCATGCCGCAATTTCTGTTGCTCCGGCGGGATGCCTTCCTCCCGCAGCCAGTCCGCCGCGTTGCCGCCGAGGGAGGTGAGGATGTCCACCATCTGCCCCGGTTCGACGTCGTCCAGGGTGCGGATGAAGGTCTGGGCGAACTCGTTCTTCACGTCGGAGTAGAGGAAGCCCAGCGCCGACAACACGCCGGGGGTCGGGGGCACGATCACCGGATAGCACCCGGCGAGAATGCCGATCGCGTTGCCGTGCATGGGGCCCGCCCCGCCGAAGGCCACCAGAGCGAAATTGCGCGGATCCAGCCCTTGTTGCACGGTGACCAGCCGCAGGGCCCCCAGCATGTTCTCGTTGACGATATCCAGGATGCCCTCGGCCGCCTGATAGAGATCGAGCCCCATGGCGCGGGCGATCTTGGCGATCACCTCCTCCGCCGCCTTGACGTCCAACTGCATCTCCCCGCCCAGCAGCGAGGGGGGCAGCCGCCCCAGTACCACGTTGGCGTCGGTCACGGTGGGGCTATCCCCCCCGGTGCCGTAACAGGCCGGACCCGGCATGGCCCCGGCACTCTCCGGCCCCACGCGCAGCGCACCGGTCATGGGGACGTGCGCGATGGAGCCGCCGCCCGCACCGACGCTGTGCACGTCCACGGAAGGCACCTTGATCGGATAATAGCCCAACGACGTTTGGCGGGAGATGTTGGGCTGTCCCCCCTGGATCACGGACACGTCCGTCGAGGTGCCGCCCATGTCGAACCCCAACGCATCGGGATATCCCGCCAGAGACGCCACGAAGGCCGCACCGGAGACCCCGCCCGCCGGTCCGGAGAGCATGGTGTACACCGGAGAATCGGAGGAACGCTGGACGCTCATCAGCCCGCCGTCGGAGCGCACGATGTTGACGTGGGGCGTGAAGTCGATCTCCCGCAGCTTCTGCTCGAACCGCTTCAGGTAGTTCCGCATCTTGGGCTGCACATAGGCGTTCATGACCGTCACCAGGGTGCGCTCGTATTCGCGGAACTCCGGCAGGATATCCGAGGAGAGTGACACGGAAATGTTCGGGTCGAACTCCTCCACGAGTTCCCGCAGCCGCCGCTCGTGGGCGGGATTGGCGTAGGAGTGCAGCAGGGAGATCGTGACCGCTTCCACGCCCCCAGCCAGCAATTCCTGAATCTGCTCCCGCGCCCGGCCCTCGTCGAGAGGCTTGATGACCTCCCCGCGGGCGTTCATGCGCTCCGGCACGCCCCGGGTGAATTCGATGTCCGCCAGTGGGTCGGGCTTGATCATGATCATCCAGCCGGCGAGGGGACCCGGAGTCTGGGAGCGGGCCATGTGCAGCACCTGCTCGAAGTTTTCCGTGACGAGCAGCCCCACCTTGGCCCCGTTCTGCTCCAGCACGATGTTGGTGGAAACCGTCGTGCCGTGCAGCACGGAGGTGATGTCGGCGGGGGAAATCCCCGTTTCGGCGAGCAACTTCCGGATTCCGGTGACGATCCCGATGGACTGATCCTCGGGCGTGGAGGGCGTCTTAAAAAGATGCACCCGGCCGTCGGTCTCGTTGAACAGCAGCAAGTCCGTGAACGTCCCGCCGACGTCGATTCCCATTCGGCATGCCATGGAACTGCCCTCTGCCTCGTTTCGACCCGGGCTTGTGGCCGGTTCCCAATCTTCCAGCGCCGCTTCCGAGCCTTCGGTGCCCCAGCGAAGGCTCAGCGGTAGCCGCGTCCGCCCTCCCCCGGTTCCGCCGGCCGTTCCGCTCACGCGACCGGTCTGCCGTATTCTGCTGCCGCGGCCGGTCCGCCGCGGAGGCCATCGCGGCCCCGGAGTCCGCGAATTCGGCCTCCCGGGTCGA
>JAPUJL010000547.1 GCA_027296185.1 SAR324 cluster bacterium
CGGAGCATTGGAGGCTTGAGTGTGGCAGGCGGGATTCGCAACCTATGTGGATGGGCCTCCAACGAACGTCACTATAATCATCCAGTTTATCCGGCGGATTTTGGATTTCGCCATTCATGAAACGCGGGAGGGGGGGAGCCCGGCTCGGTGGTTCGGAGCACTGGAGGCTCGGGTGTGGCAGGCGGGATTCGCAAACTATGGGAATGAACCGCAAATAAACGTCACCATAAACATCCGGATTATCCGGCGAATTTTGGATTTCGCCATTCATGAAACGCAGGAGGAGTCATGGCAACAGCGCTGGTCACCGGGACAAGCACCGGCATTGGGCTGGCTACGGCGGTAACCTTGGCCCGGGCAGGCCATTTTGTCTTTGCCACCATGCGCAATCCGGATGGGGGCGGGGAGCTGAGTGAAATAATCGAGACCGAAGATCTCCCCGTGACCCTCGTCACTCTGGATGTCGATGACGATGCTTCCGTCGTGGGCGCGATAAAGCGGGTACTGGAAGAGAAAGGGCACATCGACGTTCTGGTCAACAATGCGGGCGTGGGTGGCGGTGGGGCCGTGGAGGAGGTGCCCCTGGCGGACTTTCGTCAAATCATGGAGACCAACTTTTTTGGCGCGCTGCGTTGCATGCAGGCGGTGCTGCCCAGCATGCGCCAGCGCGGCGAGGGCTGCATCGTCAACGTATCCTCCATCGCGGGCCGCATCGCGGCTGCGCCCCAGGGCCCTTACGCGTCTTCCAAATGGGCCCTCGAGGCGCTCAGCGAGTGCCTGGCCCAAGAGGTGAAGCCATTCAACATCCGGGTGGCGCTCGTCGAGCCGGGCATCATCGCCACGCCCATATTCACGAAAGCCAAGCCCCTGCGGCCGGACTCTCCTTATCCTCAGTCCCGCCGGATACGGGCCCTGTTCCAGGAAGCTCTCAAGAATCCGGTTTCCCCATACGTGGTGGCGGAGCTGATTCGCGAGATCGTGGAAAATGGAAGCTGGCAACTGCGCTACCCGGTCGGTGCGGATGCCTCGGCTTTGCTGCAGACCCGCGCGGGTCTGACCGACGAGGAATGGATCGCCCGGGGCGCCGTCGACGACGACGAATGGGTGGCGATGATCAAGAGAGATCGCGGCCTGGATATCAAGCTATCCTCATGACATTCGCGCCCGCCCCGATTCGGACCGGTGCACCTTGGATCTTTCCGGTTTGTGCGTCAGGCGCCGCCCCGGGCTCCACCCGAACAGGGGCCTGGACAGCTGGAGGCCGCAGGCGGAGAGGCTGCGGGGGCGGATCGACCGTGGGGGGAGGACTTCGTCTGGTTCGGGCCGTACGTGGATGGGCCGCCGAATGTGGAGTAACCGCACCCCGCCCCTGCGGGGGACACCTCCCCTCGTCTGCGCTCGGGACAGGCCTCGCTGAGCAGGGAGTGGGTGAGGTCGGCTCAGACCATCGGGTTGTCGGGGGGCAGGCCGAGCACCACCCGGCCGTAGGAGATGGACGTGATCTCCCAATTGAGGTTGATGTGGGTGGCCGCGGCGTGCATGTCGAGGAAGATACGCTGGATGGGATTGTCGTCGAACAGGCTCCGGGCGCCCGACGCGGCGACGATGAGGTCCACCGCCCGGGTACACATGGAGACCGTGTAGCACCCGTTGCGGCGGTAGCGGTGGCGGGACTCCAGATCGGGTATCTCGCCCCGCTCGGCGTAGGCCATGAGTTCCTCGGCGTCGCGCTTCAGGAGCAGTTCCGACGCATCGACCAGGGTGGCCGCCTCGCCCACCTTGACCTGCACCGTGGGAAAGTCGGCGACGTTGGCGCCGGTGTAAGTGGCGATGCGGTGGCGGGTGGCCTCGGTGTAGAATCGCACCGCGGCCTGGGCCAGGCCCAGAGTGGTGCCGGTGAGGATGAAGCCGAAGGAAGCCAGCACGGGAATGCGGTACAGCGGTCCGGGATTGGTCTCGCGGCCGGGGCTGTTTCCGCGTAAATCCGCCGGGGAGACGGTGCGGTGGTCAGGCACGAAGATGTTCTCGCCCGCGATGTCCTTGCTGCCCGTGGCGGTCAGTCCGCTGACGAACCAGTTGTCGATCACCTCCAGGTCGGACTTGGGCACCATCATCGCGCGGTGGCCAGAGGTGCCCTCCCCACCGTCCTCGATGGTCACGCCCAGCAGCACCCAGTCCGAGCAGTCGACGCCGCTGGAGAACGGCCAGTGCCCCCGGATGCGGTAGCCCCCTTTTACCTTGGTGCCGCGGCCCGCGGGAAAGGCCAGGGACGAGGAGATGCCGACCTCCGGATTTTCGCCCCAGATCTCCTGCTGCGCCTCCTCGGGCCACATGCCGAGCATCCAGTGATGGCTGGCCAGGTTGCCGAAGACCCAGGCGGTGGAGCCGCAACCCCGCGCCAGCGCCGCCCCCACCTCCAGCAGCAGCACCAGATCCGTCTCGAATCCGCCGAAGCGCTTGGGCTGGAGAATTCGGAAGAGCCCCGTCTCCTTGAGGTCGCGCACGGTCGCGTCGGGGATTCTGCGCAGCCGCTCGGCTTCCGGTGCCCGCTCCAGGAGCTTGGGAATGAGGTCTTCCGCCCGCTGCAGGAGTTCCTCGCGGGAGACGTCCGGTGCGGATTTGATTGGGGTCGCAGTGGCCATGGAGGTTTTTCGCTGGGGTCGAATGGGAATGCTGGAACACCCGCCGCTACCCGGCGGAATGGGGCTTCCGGGCGGTTCGGCCGAACCGGCCGGTGACAATCGAGGGCACCAGCAGAATACCGCTTTTTGCCCGCGGTGCAAGGGGAAACGCCGGGGCGGGCGGCAGCGGAACCGTTTGCGCGGGGACGCCCGGCATCGGGTCTCTTGGGCTTCGAGCGCGGGTTTGATAGACTCCCGCTCAGTGGACGGAGCCACGCACCGGGCGCCGATTTCGGGGCGGCGCGGGGCTTCGCTTCAGCATGGCGAACCCGGGAGGGCGAATGGCCTACATCCAGGAAATCGAAGCGGACCAAGCCGAGGGCGACCTCAAGGCCGTCTACGAAGAGATGATGGAGCAATGGAGCGGCCGCCTGCCGTCCGTCCTGAAGGTGGTCGGGCTCCATCCCCAGGCGCTGAAGCGGCTGAAGGACTTAAACCTGTCGGTGACTTTCGGCGGTTCCACCCTGGGCCGGCGGCGGGAGGAGATGATCGCCGCGTCCATTTCGGCGTGGAACGACTGTATCTATTGAACGGTGCACCACGGAGAGTTTCTCCGTGCGATTACCCGGGACGATCGGCTGGTCTATCACCTGGCGCGGGATCACCGGCAGGCGGCGCTGGAGCCCCAGGAGCGGGCCATGCTGGAGTTCGCCCACAAGCTCAATTTCGAGCCGGGCAAGATGAACCCGGGAGACGTGGAGGCCCTGCGCGCTGCGGGGTTCGACGACCGGGGCGTGCTGGACGTCGTGCTCGTGGTGGCGCTGTTCAATTTCATGAACCGGCTTTCCGATGGGCTGGGCGTGTCGCCCCAGGCCAAGTTCGTGGAGACTAAGGCGAAGGGCGACGCGCGCGTGGAAGCTTCGGGCCCGGCCGCCGCCGCTGGAAAGTGACGCGCCGCCCGCATCGGGTATACACTCGTGCAACGACTCGACTCGATCGGAGCAGGTGCCCATGACACACCTCAAATTCGTCGGAACCGGCGAGGCGGAGGGCCTCGTCAAGGAAGTCTACGAGGCCATGTCCCAGGGAGCGGCGGGTCAGGTGCCGCCGCTGATGCAGACCCTCAGCCTCAACCCGGAAGGGCTGGCCGGCTTCGAGAAGTTCTATCACGCCATCTCGGCCGGCGGCTCCACCCTGGGGCGGCGGCGCGAGGAGATGATCGCCACGGCCGTCTCGGCGTGGAACGGCTGCTGGTATTGAATGGTGCACCACGGAGAGTATCTCCGTGCCATCACCCGCGACGACCTGCTCATCTGGCACCTGGAGCACGACGATTCCCAGGCCGGCCTGGACCCGCAGGAGCGGGCCATGCTGGACTTCGCGCGCAAGCTCAACGACGAGCCCTCGAAGATGGACGCCGAGGACATCCAGCAGTTGCGCCGCGTGGGGTTCGACGACCGCGGCGCCCTGGACATCGTCATGGTCATCTCGGTGTTCAACCTGCTCAACCGCTGGGCCGATGCCGTGGGCGTGGCGCCCCTGGAGCATCTCCTCCGCGCAAAGGAGCGCGGCGACCGCCGGGCGCAGGAGCAACTACAGGGCTCCCTCGCCGCCGCGGGCAAGTAATCCGGCGGCCGGCCCGGGCCGCCGGGACGACCTCAGGCCCCCTCTCCCTAGGGAGAGGGGGAAAGCGGCCAGACCGGCGGGGCGGGGCCGCAATCGCCTGAACCGGCCGGGGGCATCACGAGTTTTCCGC
>JAPUJL010000055.1 GCA_027296185.1 SAR324 cluster bacterium
GTGCCCGGTGGGCAGGGTTGGGCACCGCCTGTGCGATTGCGCGGCGCCGGTCGGCATACCACTCGATGACCAGCTGTGGATCCCGGGCAAACCCCTGGGGTGAGGCCAGCCGTGTCGGGTCATACTGTTTCCAGAGCCCGCCGGTGGTCGTATCGCGGAACGTCGGCACGCCCGACTCAGCGCTGAGCCCCGCCCCTGAGAAAGCGACCAGATGTCGCGCCTCGGAGACGATTCGGCCCGCGGTCTTCCTCACCCCGGCGGCTCGTTGGCGGGTGATCCGCTGGTCACCGCCGGGCGGGCCTCCTGAGCGTGCTGTGGCAATCGACGGCGGGCCGCCTCGAAAGCCGCCCTGTCCTCATCGGAAAGCTTGAACCGCCGGTCGATCTCCGTGGCGAGTGCTTCGGCCACCTGGGGCTGGTTCTCCGCCAGCTGCTGGAACATATCCAGCCACACCCGCGATGCCCCGCTGAGTGTCGAGGCCTCGTCAAACCGCTGCGCCAGCAACGCCGCGCGGAACTTCAGCTGGGCCAGCGCCGGCGTCACTGGTGAGTCCGCCAGGTATAGCGTGGTCTGATAGGCCCTCTCGTAGTCGCGTAAGCCGATCTGAAGGTCAGCAAGACGCACAAGAATCGGTGCGCGTTGCGCGAGCGAGCCTGCGGCGGCCGGATCCGCGACCTGGCCCAGGGCCTCGGCCCTCAGTCGGAGCGAGACATGTGCCATCGTCGCCAGCAGGTCGTCGGCGGCAAGAAGGTCTGCGGCATTGAGCCGTCGAGCCAACCCCACGACCGCCCGTTCCCATTGCTTGGTATGTGCCGGCGGGGCCTTGAGTCGTGCGAGCCGCTCAAACGTTTTCAGGTCAGCCTCTCCACCTGCCAGGACGCCGACGGCAAAGGGAAACAGATCCTCGCGGTCCGCTCGCATGACCAGCAGGTCACGCGCCCCCGCCCACGCGAGACCCTCCGCCACCGCCTGGCGCATACCGGCGTCGGCGTTGTCCAGCAGAGCCTCCAGATGGGCGTGGTCCTCGGGTTCTCCGATCGCTGCAAGCAACCTTCCGTTGGCGGCTGTGGGCCGCGACCCGAAGGCGGCGCGGGCCGCTGTGCGGGCCGCAGGCAGCGACTCCGGCTCCAGGATCCCCTTCGTGATCACACTCCACAGTGCGTCTGCCGCCGCATCACCAGCGGTTGGATCGCCGAGCCAACCGATGATCGGCTCCAGGCTGGCGCGCGTCGGCCGTTTGGCCAGGATCTCCAGGTACCCGCGGATGATCTCCTTGTCTCGCTCTACGTCGAGGGCCGCCGTTATCATTTCAGCGGTTTCCGGGTAGTCCAGATCGTTGAGCAGTTGGGCGGCGGTCAAACGGAGTTGTGGCACTTCGGCCGGGTCTGCCAGACGCTCGACCAGCCGCTCCCGGACTGGCTCGGGGACCCGTTCACTGTCGCGCAGGATCCGCTCCACCCGCCTCATGGCGAACTTTCGCAGGGGGGCCAGCGCGTCGCTGAGCAGCACAGGCAGCTCCCGGAGCTGCTCCTCCACCGGCAGCGTCTGGAAATAGCGGCGTTTCTCTTCGGCGAGACGGGTGGCGATCAAGTCGCGCTCGCGACGCTGTTGCTGGATCTGTCCCTCCAGCTCAGTGGTGCGTTTGCTGAGGTGATCCACGACGATCCGCAGCCATTCCTCGATTGGCTGGTCCTTCAGCGTTTCCCACCATCGTCGCCACTCGCCGGGGGCGGACCCGTATGGGAGGCCCGTCAGTCGCTCCAGACTCTGGCACGTGGCGTTGATCACCTCGGGCGGTGCGGGTTCCTGCCCGTCGAGGATAGCCATGAGCTTCTCAGCGCTGTCGCGGCTTCGGAACGACGCCAGGGCGTAGATCGGCCCGATCCGGCGGGCGGGCGTCGCCTCGGAATCCTGGGCGTGCTGCGCCACGAGGTCGAGGGCGGGTCGCCCATAGCGGGGCAGGATCAAGGAGAGCTTCTCGCGATTGGCGTCTGATGCGTCGTCAAGGGTGCCGACCGCGGCCGGCAGCAGCCCCGCGACGGGGTTCGGCGATAGCTCCATGGCCTCGAGCACCGCCTGGATCACCACCGGCTCACCGCAGCCCAGGGCAGCGATGAGCTTCTCGGTGGCCTCTGGCACGTCCATCGCGATGAGCTCCTCGGCGGCGTGCCGTCGGGTTTTGACCTCTATATCCGTAGAGGGATTGCGGACGGTGGACTCGAAGACCTCCAGCTGGCGCTGGCGGCGGAGGATCTTTTGCTCCTTGGCCGCGGCCGCGCCGCCGGGGTCGAAGACGTTCGGCAACAGGGGCATTGAGCACGCGGCAAGGAAAAGGGCCGCGCACGCCGGGATAGCGGACACAAGCGGCGGCAGGGAGGGTCGTCGAGATTGCCCCAAAAATGTGGACATGAATCCGGGCGAGGCAGTGACTAAAGTACCATCGACGCCTGTTGCATCCTATCGGCCACGCGGCGCTTGATATCCAAGCCAAACCATACCACCTGCGAGAGCGAGCCGCCGATGAGTAGCTGGATCGACGCTGAAGATCATGCCGATCGGGCCCTGGATATGTACGAGCGGGGGCGGTGGGCCGACGCGGAAGCGGAGCTCCGCAGGGCGTTGGCCCTGAACCCCCATCAGCCCGAGTGGCATTTTAATCTCGGATTGACGCTGGAGGCGGCGCAGCGTGACGGCGAGGCCCTGGCCTGCTACGAGCGCTCGGTGTCGATGATGCCCGGCCAGATCGATCCGCTCCTGGCGGCGGGGATCGTGGCCAACCGGCTTGGGCAGTATGAACCGGCCTTGGAGTGGTTCGGCCAAGTCCTTACGATCGACCAGCATTGCGAGCCTGCCTACGCCCACCAGATCGAAAGCTATGTTCGCCTGGGCAGACACGACGAGGCGGAGACCATCTTCTACCTCGCCCAGCAAACGCTGGCCAACCCCAGCGCTCAGTGCTTGTCGATGATTGCCGAGAGCCTGATGGAGCGCAGGGTCTACGAGCGGGCGGAGTGG
This sequence comes from SAR324 cluster bacterium, assembly GCA_027296185.1. Taxonomy (GTDB): domain Bacteria; phylum SAR324; class SAR324; order SAR324; family JACQKK01; genus JAPUJL01. The sequence goes on from JAPUJL010000055.1 coordinate 3,016, forward strand.
TGCCTGTGGGAGGCGCTTCGTCTTGATTCGGCGATTCCGCGTCTTCGGGCCAGGCTGGGAGCGATCCACGCTGCCACCGGCAGGTCTCGGAAGGCACTGCAGCTGTTCCTGCGCGACCTCCGCGATGATCCGGGCAACGTCGATACCCTGCTGGACTACGGCGAAGCGCTCGCCGATCTCGGCCGTGGACCGGAGGCATCGGAGAAGTTCCGCCGTATCCTCGAGTTGGAGCCGGCCAACGTCGATGCCCACCAACGGCTGGGAGAGATCGCCCTGCAGGCGGGCCGGCACGAGCAGGCTCACCTGGAGTTCGAGCTCGTGCTGAAGCTCGACAGGCAGTACCCCCAGATCCGCGTTGCACTGGCGGCGGCCCTGCTGGGCCGGGGGCAGGTGGAGGAGGCCCGCGGCCACCTCGGTGAAGAAATGCAGCAATTCCGCCAATTGGGGGCGGCGGATCCGCGGCGTGCCTCAAGTGGCGGGGCCGAGAGGTTCGGCTCGCTGCTGTTGCAGGTCGGGATGGAAGCGGAAGCGGCAGAGGTGTTCAAGTGTGCCATCGATCGCCTGGGAGGCACCGCCGAGCTGTATCGAAAGCTGGCACTGGCGAGGTTCGAGTCCGGCGACCGCGATGGCGGTGCGGCGGCGAGCCGGCACGTGCTCCGCCTGGAATCAGGATGCGTGGTTTCGATTCACAACCTGGCGCTGCGCGCGCTGGAGTGCGGCCGGCTGCGGGCGGCCGCCGGCTGGATCGACAGGGGATTGGGGAGTGATCGCAACGATGACGGCCTGCGTCGTCTGCGAATGAGGTTGTGGTGGATGTGGCTAAAAAGGGCGTGCCGAACGGTGGCAAGATTGGGGCGGGAATAGCGCTGAGGGCTGTCGGCTATCGGCTCTCGGCAAGAGAAGGCGGTCAGATACTTCCG
>JAPUJL010000056.1 GCA_027296185.1 SAR324 cluster bacterium
CCATGCGGAACTTGAACCGCTTCCCCGAAGCCGCGGAATGGCCCACCCCGCTCTCCGCCAACGCCAGCCGCGCCGTACGCGATCTCTTGCCATACTCGCCTTTGGAGCCTGCCGGTTTTTTGCGGAAGTGGCGCATGCCGCTCCCGCTGCGCACGGCCCTTGGCCGAAGGCGGCGCGGCTGTCGCGAATCCGGTAGGAAGTGTGGCGGAGACGTGTGGGAATCGAACCCACCCAAGACAGTGTTAGTGCCTCGCACACGGGTTTGAAGCCCGGGGAGCCCACCAGTGACTCATCCATCTCCGAGACCCTTGGGAACGGCGGGAAGCCGCCCCACCCGCCGATCCTAGACCACGCCCTCCTCCCTGGCAAGGGCGGCGGAGGGGGAGACCGCTCCCTTCGCCGCTTGTGTTTTCGCGAGCGCGTTTGCTATCAAAATGACCGGGAGATTGGAGCGACAAGGATGCCGACAGATTGAATTGGGGACGTGTCATTACGCGGGACCTGGTGATCGACCTGGGTTCCTCACATATCGTGGTCAGCTCGTCGCGGAGCCGCGGTGTGCTCCGCGCGGCGGCCCAGGTGGCACCGCCCAACGCGCGCCGCGTCCGCAGGCGCTCCCGCGGCCGCTCTCCCAAGGGCCGCGGGCTTTGGGGTGGCGGCGCCGTCGACGGGAATGGAGAGCCCGCGCCGCCGCCGGCGATCCGCCCGGTGCGCCACGGGCGGGTGGTGGACGGCGAGGCGCTGGATGCGGTGCTGGAACCGCTCCTCCGCCGGGCGCGGAGCCGCGGGTTCCCGCCGGCCCTGAGGACACGGGCCGCGCTGTTGGTGCCTCCCGGGCTGGACGACGAGGAGCAGTTGCGGTTCAAGGAGATCGGGCTGCGCCACGGGCTGGGAACGATGCGCCTGGTCGATGCGGTCATGGCCGCGGCGCGGGGGGCCGGGCTGGCCCTTAACGAGCCCGGCGGGCAGATGGTGATCGATATCGGTGGGGGCAAGGTGTGCGTCGCCGCCGTCTCCATGGGCGGTGTGGTATCGTGGCATTGGAGCGAATTCGGTGGCGAGGTGCTTGACCTGGCGCTGATGGAGCACATGGAAACCCGCTACCAGGTGCGCGTGTCCCAGCGGGAGGCGGAGCGGGTAAAAACGGAATTGGGTTCGGTGTATCCCCTCAAGGAGCCCGGGCGGATCGAGGCGGTGGGCATCCAGACCCGCTCCGGATTGGAGCAGAAGGTCGGCCTGGACGATGGGGAGATGCGCGACGTGCTGGTCGATGCCTGCGAGCCGCTGGTGCAGGCGATCGAGCATGGGTTCAAGGCCGTGCCGCCCGAAGTGGCCAGCGATATCTCCCGCGCGGGCGTGGCCCTGGTCGGCGGTGGGGCGCTGCTGCGGGGATTGCCGAAATTTCTCGAGGAGCGCACCGGGTTGCCGTTCCGCGTGGCGCCGGAGCCCCTCGATGCCCTGATTCGCGGCGGCCAAGCCCTGGGCCTCCGGGGGGCGGTGCCGCAGCCGGCCCCGGCCCCGACCGGCGAAGAATGAGCCGGTCCGTTGCTGCGGGCACGGGAAAACGATGCTGAATCTGATCAGGCGCAGAACGCTGTTCATCGGCCTGGGGGTGGTGTTCGCCGCCTTGATGGCGCTGCTTACCCTGCGCTGGAACGACCCGGACGAGGGCTGGCTCATCGACGAGGCGATCCAGGCGGTGGCCTATCCCGTCCTGGCGGGGTACCAGGCGGTGCAGAGCGGCATCGGCGGACTGACCCGGCGCTACGTCGATCTGGTCAACGTCGAGCAGGAGAACGAGCGGTTGCGGCTGCAGGTGCAGGCGCTCCAGGAAGAGTTGAACCACCACATCAACGGCTCCATCCAATTCAACCTGCTCCGCGAACAGCTCAACTTCCTCGAGGAGGAGCCGGAGACCAAGGTCTTCGCCGAGGTGATCGGCGAGTCGCTGGACAGCTTTCACCACACCCTCGTCCTCAACAGGGGGTGGCTGGCGGGAATCCGGAGGAACTTCCCGGTCGTGCTCCGGGAGGGGGTCGTGGGCCGGGTGCAGTCGGCCACGGCGCTGCAATCGGTGGTGGAGTTGATCACCGACCGGCGTCACCGCTTTCCCGCGCTGATTCAGCGGACCCGGGCGCGGATGGAAGTGGCGGGTCAGGAGGACAGCTTGCGCCTCGTCGCGCCTGACCGGGGCATGATCTACGGCGTGGGCCGGGAACTGCGGTTGAACCGGGTGCGGATGCTGGCCGATCTCCGGCGCGGCGACCGGGTGGTGACCAGCGGGCTGTCGGGCATCTTTCCCAAGGGGCTGCTCGTCGGCACGATCTCCAACGTGTACCGGGAGCGCCACGAACTTTTCCAGAGCGCCGACATCGAGCCGGCGGTGGATTTCAACAAGATCGAATGGGTGTTCGTTATTCTGCGCGATCCGAGAGATGAAGACTATCCGCAATTCACCGATCGATGAGCCCGCTCTACCCGATCGCGGCAGGGCTGGTGACCTTTTGGCTGCACGTGACGCTGGCGCCGCACGTGGCACTGTTCGGGGTGCAGCCCAATCTGTTGCTGATCACCGTCGTGATCCTGGGGTTGCGCTGGGTGCATCCGGCCTATTTCGTGTTCGCCGCCCTGGCGGGTGTGGCACAGGACACGTTCTCCCACGGCCTGCTGGGCGTATACGGGGTCAGCTTCCTGCTCACGGGCGTACTGGCCAACATGGCCGGGAAGCTGATCTTCGAGCACAATCTGGTGTTCGTCGGCTCGGTCGTCTGGGCGCTCACTCTGGCCGAGGGATTTTTGGCCCTGGCGTTGTTGCAGATCTTGGGCAGCGAGACGGCGTGGCTCACCTGGTTTTTCGGCCGGGTACTTCCCCGGTCGCTGTACCATGCGGCGCTCACGCCGGTGATCTATATTTTGCTGCGGCGCCTGGAGCGGGCCTTGCCCCAGCGCACCTCCAGATAGGGTAGCGATGAAATTCGCCAACCTGGGCAGCGAGGAACAGCAACTGTTCCGCATGCGGCTTGCCGCGATCGGCGGCGTGGCGGCGTTGGCGATGTTTGCGCTGCTGTTCCGCATCTGGTTCCTGCAGGTGGTCGATGGCGATTACTACCAGGAGGTGGCGCGGGGCAACCGCATCCGTGTGATTCCCCAGGAGGCGCCACGGGGGATGATCTACGATCGCAACGGCAGCATCCTGGCGTTCAACCGGCCCGCGTTCAACGTCCAGTTGGTTTTGGAAGACACTCCGGACCTGGATGCGACGCTGCGCAACCTCTCGATCTTGACCGGCTACCCCCAACGAGACCTGCTGAAGAATGTGCAGTCCAACCGCACACCGCTGAAATTCAAGCCGCTGCTGGTGCTGGAGGACATCGGCCGCAAGAGCGCGGACCTGGTGGAAACCTACCAGGCCGATCTGCCGGGCATCACCGTGGCGGTGGAGCCAAAGCGGCTCTATCCCACGGCTTACGTGACCTCCCACGTGATCGGGTACGTCGGGGAGATCAGCAAGCGGCAGCTCCGGAAATTGCCGCTCAATAAGGTGCGTTCGGGCCGCATCGTGGGTCAGGCCGGCATCGAACTGATCGAAAACGATCGCCTGATCGGCACCGACGGGGGCAAGCAGGTGGAGGTGGATCATGTGGGGCGCGAGTTGCGCATCCTGGGCAGCCCCGTCGATCCGGTGCCGGGGAGCAAGACGTACCTGACCATCGACCTTCGGCTGCAGCAATTCATCAAGTCGCTGATGACCGGTCTGAACGGCGTCGTGCTGGTGATGCGCACCCGCACCGGCGAAATGCTCGGGATGAGCAGCTACCCGGACTTCGATCCGAACCTGTTCGTGGGCCGCATCGACGAGGCAACGTGGCAGGCGATAACCCAGGGCGATCAGAAAGTCCTGATCAACAAGGCGGTGCAAGGCATCTATCCGCCCGGCTCCGCCTTCAAGATGCTGATCGCCGCCGCCGGGCTCGACCTGGGTGTCATCGACGCGGAGTCCACCTACAACTGCCCGGGCTATCACCGGATCGGGCGGGACCTCCGCTACTGCTGGCGCCGCGGCGGCCATGGCGACCTCACCGTGGTTCAGGCGATCGCCCAGTCCTGCAACGTCTTTTTCTACCAGTTGGGCCTCGAGGTGGGCATCGACCGCTTGTGGGAATACGGCCGGATCTTCGGGTTCGGCAGGACCACCGGAATCGAGTTGGAATCGGAAAAGACGGGCATCATGCCCAGCCGCGAATGGAAGCACCGGGCGTTGCGCGAGCGGTGGTATCACGGCGAGACCATGCACTTGGCGATCGGCCAGGGCTTTCTCTCCGTGACGCCGATCCAGTTGCTCAATTACGTCAACACCATCGCCAACCGGGGGCTGTGGGTGCAGCCCACCGTCCTGCGTCGCATTGTCTCCCCGGAGGGCGCGGTGCTGGTTTCCGAGGACGACCTGCCCCGCCGCACCGACCTGTTGCCGGTTGCCGTGGAGGCGCTCGATTTGATCCGCCAGGGCATGTTCGACGCCGTGAATACCCAGCAGGGCACCGCCAAACGGGCCCGCTCCAGCGTCGTCGATGTCGCCGGAAAGACCGGCACTTCTCAGGTCGTCGGGCGGCGGCGCGGTCAGGCGCTGAGCCAGGAGGAACGGGAGGAGGCGCTGCGGCCCCATTCCATCTTCGTTGCCTTCGCGCCGCGGGACAATCCGGAGATTTCGGTGATGGTGCTCGTCGAGCACGGTAGATCCGGCGGCGAGACGGCCGCGCCCATCGCCAAGCGGATCATCGAGTATTACTTCCAGGAGATCGAACCCCGCGCCCCGGCTTCCGATGCGCCTTCCCTGGCCGCGCCCGCGGAACCCCATCCCTTCACCGCCCAGCTGGCGGACGCCTTCGTGGGTGCTCCCGCGGGGCGCGCCGGCCCCTTCCCGCGCTGAGGGCACGGTTGCCATGGGCCTCCCGATAGCCCATCCTGGCACCATGCCGGGCCACGGGGCCGCCGCGCCCGCGGCCCGCTCCGCCGGTCCGCCGCGGGTATGAAGCAGACGTGCCCGTACTGTCTGGCGTCCGCTTCGCCCCGCCGCAAGGAACTGCTGGAGCGGTTCGGTTTTCGATTCGAGGTGCTCCCCACCCACGTAGACGAGTCGGCGCTCCCCGGCGAGCGGCCGGAGGAGTTGGTGGCCCGCCTCGCCCGATTGAAGGCCCAGGCCGTCTGCGGCTTGCGGCCCCAAGCCCTAGCCATCGCCGGAGACACGCTGGTGGTGCTGGGTGGCGACGTGCTGGGTAAGCCCCGCGGCCGGGATGACGCGGTGCGGATGCTGAGGGCCCTATCGGGCCACGAGCACCGTGTGCTCTCCGGCTATCACCTGCAGCAGGGCCCGGGGGGCGAAGCGGTGAACCGTACGGTAGAAACCCGGGTGCGGTTCCGCGAGCTACCGGAGGAATGGATCGCCTGGTATGCGGACCTGCCGGAAACGATGGATAAGGCGGGCGCCTATGCCATTCAGGGCATGGGGGGATTGTTGGTCAGCGGAATCGAAGGGTCTTATACCAATGTGGTGGGGTTTCCCGTCGAGCAGGTCGTATGGGATTTGATTCGGCAAGGTTGGGCGGCGCTGTGACCGGCCGCCGGCGAACCCGCGCGCGCCTGGCGCGTTGCGCGCTTTTGTTGGGGGCGCTGGGGTGCGCGGTGGCGGCTGGGGGCGCCTCCGCGGCCCAGGACGAGATCGTCCCGGCGGGGGCCTGGTCCCACGAGCTGGCGCTGTTTTACCAGGAGCAGGACCGGGCGTACAACCGCTTCGGCAATTTGACGGCGCTGCGGTCGTTCCTCCTGCCCGGACTCGATGCCCGCCGCACGACCACGGGTTTCATCACCCGCACGGTGACGCGGCTGGAGTTCCGCTTCACCTACGGCCTATCGGACTCGTGGAACCTGTCCCTCGAGATTCCCTACCTCTCCCTCGACCAGGATTCCAAGCTGGTCTCGACCAGCACCGACCCCCTGGTGCGGGAGGAGGTGGACTCGTTCCGCCGCCAATCGCTCTCGGGTCTGGGCGATGGCCGCTTGACGCTGTTGCACCGGCCCCTGTTCTCCGACCGCAACGCGGTGCTGTGGGGGTTCGGGTATACTCAGTCCCTGGCCGACCGGGAAGCGCGGCCGGGCCAGCACGCCCTGGGGCTGGGGAGCCCAAGCCCGTCGCTCCGCGCGTTTGTCCATTACACCCGCTTCCCTCGCGTGGAGCGCTCCCGCTTCGATCTGCGCTTCCAGTTCGAGGTGGGCATCGATGGGGAGATCGATACCTTCGACGGGGGTAGCCAGCCGTTCCGCAAAGGAAACGCCGCCACCTTCCAGCTTGGGTGGTCCCAGGAGTTCGGGCGATTCGCCGCGGGCGTGCAACTGAGCGAGATGCGCCGCTCCCAAAGCCGTCTGGACGGCGTCGGCCAGGACGACCCGGAGAAGGAGACCGCCGCCCGGCTGCGGCTGGGGTACGGCAACCTCGTCGAACTGGAGCGGCAGCCCCTGCCTTTCCCTTACTTGCTAACGATCGAGTTCGAGCGCTCCCTGCGGGGCTTCAACGTGATCTTCCGGGACGGAACGACCCTCTCGCTCCAGTACTTCTTCTAGCGGGGGCCCATGCACGGGATCGGGTGCGCCGTGAAGCACGCCCTGTGGGTGGCGGGAATCATCGCCATGGGGCCGATCGTGACCTGCTTGGCGGCCCGCACGGTGCCCGCCCGCCCGGTGCTGGAAGTTTCCGAGCTGCGCCTCTCCTTCCTTCCCGAGCGCGTCGCCATCGTTCCTTGGCAGGGGCGGCCCGCGGTGATGGTGCTCAGCCAGCCCGCCGGCGGTGCGGATGAAGCGCGGATGCCCGTGCGCCGGCTGATTCTGCTCAGGCTGCGGGAGGGAGCCCTGAAAGAGTTCGCTTCGTGGGAAACGCCGGCAGAGCTGCGCTGGAGCGAGCCGGTGCCGCTGCCCGGGGGTGGGAGCGGGTGGCTGGGGCTCATCGGCGGAGAATGGTTCCTCGCGCGCGGGGGGGCGGGGGGGCTCAATTGGGAGCGCCTGTGCGGCTGCCCGACGGTTTTCTCGTTGGGCCGCGCACCCTTGCGGCGGAGTTCCCCGTTCGCCGCCGATTTGGATGGCGACGGGTGGCCCGAGGTGTTGCTGCCCCACTGGAACGGCCTCACGGTCTATGCCCTGGACGCGGACGCGGGCACGCTCCGGCCCCTCTGGCGGGACGCCTGGGAGCCCAAGGAGCGCTTCGAGCAGCGCGGCGGAAAGTTGGAGGTGCGCCTCACCTTTCCCCGCTACCTGTTGCGTGACGTCAACCGGGATGGGGTGCGGGACCTGATCCAGCTCCGGCAGGGGGCGCTCTCCACGACGATCCACCCGCCCCGCGCCGCGCCGCCGGCGGGAGAGTATTACGCCTTGGACTGGCAAGCCCGCGCCCGCCTGAAGCGGCGGGGACTCCCCGACGGCGTGCTGCTGGCCCTGCTCGATCTCGGCGACCGCGGATACCGCTCGGCGGCGGAGCTGGCCCGGGACCTGGCCGAACCCGGTTCGGATGCCTCGGAGTACCTGGAAGCGGTGCTGGAAGCGGCGCGGACGTCCATCCCCGTGTTCTTCCCGGAGCCCGCCACGCTGCCGGCGGGAACGGGCCTGGCGGGCCAAGGGGGAACCGAGGCCGCGGACGCCAGCCGGGACGTTTTGGCCGTTGAGGACATGGACGGCGACGGGCTGCCGGACCTGTTGGAACTGACAAGCACCGAGAAGGGCGACCCCTTCAATCAGGAAAACGAGATCCGCTGGTTCCCCGGATCGCTGGAGGGAGACGCGTTCGGTTTCGGCGATCCGCCCAACACCTACTTCACCGAGGGCCCGGCCTTCGCGCAACTCATCCACCCCCAGCGGGAAGGCGGGGCGCCTACCCTGTTCCTGGCGACCATGGACGTTGACCTGATGAGCCTCATCCGCGCCATCGTCACCCGCACCGTGACCTTCGACGCGTATCTCTATCCATGGCGGGAGGGGGCGCTGCCGAAGGAGCCACCCATCGCGGGAGAATTCTCCTTCGACGTGGATTTTTCCGAGAAAGGCGCCCGGCCCATGATGCTGATGGCCGACCTGGACGGGGACGGGCAGCGGGAGTTCCTGTTCAATCTGGAGGAGGACGCCCTGTCCGCCTTCCCGTCGGAGCCGGGAGAGGACGACCTGGACGAGGTGCGTCTGGCCCGCGTGGAGGTGCCCCTGCCCCGCAAGGCGGAGGACGTGCTGGTGGCCGATCTGGACGGGAGTGGGCGGGAGATGTTGCTCCTGCGCTACCGCGGCAAGCGCTTCTCAAACGAGGAGCGCCGCACCCTGCGGGTGGTACGGCTCGAGCAGCGGCCGGAATAAGGGTGGGCCGCCGCCCCGGGTCAGGAACTCTTCTCGAACTCCAGTATTTCGCCGTCGCTGGCGTACTCGTTCAGCTTGTTGCGTAGCGTGCGGATGCTGATGGCAAGCATCTTGGCCGCCTGGGTGCGGTTGCCCTCGGTGTTGCGCAGGGTCTCGAAGATCAGCTTCCGCTCTGCGTCGCGCAAGGACATCCCCACTTCGATGCCCAGCTCGTCCTCTTGGGCTGCGGCGGCCTTGGCTTCCGCCGCTTTGCGCCGCCCCTTGCCCTTCTTGGCGGGGGACAGGAGGTCCGGGGCGCCCCACCCTGCGGCGCCGCCCATGAGCAGGTGGCTGGGCTCGATCTCTTTTGCGTCGCAAAGCAGCAGCGCCCGCTCGATCACGTTCTCCAACTCCCGGACGTTGCCGCGCCAGTTGTAGTGGCACAGCACGTCCATGGCATCGGCGGTGATGGGCAGCGGCTTGCGCCCGTTGCGCCGGGCATGAAGCTTGACGAAGTGGTCGGTCAGCAGCGGGATATCGCCCTTTCGCTCCCGGAGCGGAGGCAGGCGGAGCGGGATCACATTGAGGCGGAAGTACAGATCCTCGCGAAAAGTATTGTCCTCCACCCGCTTGAGAAGATCCTGATGGGTCGTGGCCAGCACCCGCGTGTCGATGGAGATCGGCTCCTTGCCCCCGATGCGGTCCACCTCGAACTCCTGCAGCACGCGCAGCAGCTTCGCCTGAAGCGGCATGGCCATCTCGCTGATCTCGTCCAGCAGGATGGTGCCGCCGTCGGCCTGCTCGAAGCGCCCCTTGTAGTCCTGGAAGGCTCCGGTGAACGCGCCCTTGCGGTAACCGAAGAGCTCGCTTTCCAGCAGCGTATCCGGCAGGGCCGCGCAGTTGACGGCGACGAAGGGGCCGTCGGCGCGAGTGGAATGCTGATGGATGAAGCGCGCCAGCAACTCCTTGCCGGTGCCGCTCTCGCTCTGGATGAGGATGGTGGCGCGGCTGCCCGCCACGTTTTCCGCGACGCCCAGGAGCTTTTGCATCTGCGGATCGGCGGTGATCAGCTCCCGCACTTCGAGCCCGCCGCCATTGTCCCCCGGGGTTGCCTTGGCCGCCTTGGCCCCCTTCGCCGATCGGGCCGATTTGGCCGGGAGCGAGGCCTTGCGCTCCTCGTTCATGGTCAGGGCACGTTCCACCACGAAGACGAAGTTGTCGAACTTGAACGGCTTCAGGATGTAGTCGAAGGCCCCGTGCTTCATGGCCTCGACCGCCGTCTCGATAGTGCCGTAGGCGGTGACCATCAGTACGGGCTTTTCCGGCTCCAGATCCTTGATGTCCTTCAGCAGTTCCAGCCCGCTACGCTTGGGCATCGTCATGTCCGTCACGACCATCGCGTAGTCGTTCTTCTTCAGCTTGTTCAGTGCGTCGATGGCGTTGTGCGACGTTTCCACCGGATACCCGCAGTGCTTGAGGGTCTCCGACATGGCAATGCGCATTTCGACTTCATCGTCGACAATCAGGATGGGATTCATGCTCCTCCTTGAGTGGAAACGTCGCTTCGGCGCCGCACGCCCGCGAGATGTCATTCCTTGATCACCGGGTAGGTCATCACGATCTCCGTGCCCTCGTCCGGGCGGCTCTCGATGTCGATGGTGGCGCGGTGGGATTCGATAATATGATGCACGATGGCCAGACCCAAACCGGTTCCCCGGGCTTTGGTGGTGAAGAACGGATCGAAGATCTTGCGTTGAATGTCCTTGGGAATTCCGCAGCCCGTATCCCGCACGGCCACCTCGACGAATTCCGGATCGGCGGCTTCCGCGGAAGGCTCCATCCCGAAGCGCGCCAGCGCGCGGGGGTCGCCGATGGTCAGCGAGCGGGTCGTGACGGTGAGCTCGCCGCCCTCGGGCATGGCCTGCACCGCGTTCATCACCAGATTGTTCAGCACCTGCTTCAGTTGCTCCGGATCGCCCATCACCAGGGAGTGTTCCGCGTCGAGCCCGGTGCGCATCTCCACCCGGTGCTGCTTGGCCATGAACCGGGACATCTCCACCCCCTCCCGCAGCAACGCGTGCAGGTCGACCCGTTGTGGCGAGACGGGGCGCGGCTTGGTGTAGGCCAGCAGGTTGGAGATGATGTGGTTCATGCTCCCCACGTTGGAGGAGATGTGATTCAGCAGGGTGGTGCCTTCGTTCTCTTCGTTCAGCCCTTTCTTGACCAGGGAGGCGAAGAGCTCGATGCTGCCCAGGGGATTTCGGATCTCGTGGGCGATGTTGGCGGCCATTTCGCCCATGGCGGTGAACCGGTTCTGGCGCTCGGTCTGCTCTTCCAGCTTCTTGAGCTGGGTCACGTCCTGCACATTGAAGATGTATCCCAGCGGCTCGTCCTGCTCGCCCTGCATGGGTGTGGCGGAAATCTGGAACTGCAACACCTCGCCTCCAGAGCGCTGGAAGGCGATGGGCTCGCCGACCCGCGGAGCGGTCGCCCCCGCGGCGGGGAGCAGCGCCTCACCCAGCACCTCGTTCACGTGCCTGCCCGTCAGGGCATCGCTCGCGGCGGCCAGAAGCGCCTGCCCCGTACGGTTGACCGAGGTGATGTGCCCCTCGAGATCGGTGACGAGCACGCCGATTTCCAGGCTTTCCAGGATGTTGGACAGGTAGGCCTTGTTTTCCTCGAGCGCCCGGTTCTTCTCGTCGACCTCCCGGTTGAGCCGGTTGATGGTCTGCTGGAGCTTCTCCGCCGCACCGATGAACTTCTCGAAGCCCTGTTGGAGCAGGTAATTCTTGTGGGCCAGCTCCATCTCCAGCGAGGCGGTCTTGGATTTCAAGGCCAGCTCCTCGCGGGATTCGGGCGCGGCTGCCGGGGGGCTTTGCGGCGGGGGTTTCATTCGTTGATGTACTCGCGGTACTGGAGCACGTTCACCAGGTCGCGCTGATTGTCCTTGGCCAGCCCCTCCCACAGCTCGCCGGGGCGGGTCTCGGCCATTTGCACCAGGGTGTTGAAGGTCTCCAGGGCTTTCACGTCCTCGCCGTTGCGGCGCTGGATCAGTCCGATCTGATACCAGGCCCAGGGCGTGCGCGGGTGGTCGGGGTAACGGGCGATGGCATCCTCGTAGGCCACCAGGGCGTCGGGATCCTGTCCCAGCTCAAACTGCATGTCGCCGCGCAGGTAGTGGCTCAGGATGACATACTCGGGCACCTGCCGCCCTTGGATCGGGTGATGGAAATTGGCCACCGCGTCGACGAACGAGTCGTGGGCGTTCTTCATTTGCCCCAGTTCCTTGTAGATCTCGCCCAGCCGGTAATACGCCTCGGAGACCGCCTCGCCCAGCTCCGGCGCCTGGCTTTGCTCGAAGTCCTGGACGATCAGCAGGTACGCGTCGATGGCGTCCCGGTAGCGCCGGCTGCGATTGTACACATCGCCCAGGAGCATCCGCGCATCCGTGCGGTAGAGGTCCTCCGGATAACTCTGGATGAAGCGCAACAGGCTTTCCTCGGCCCGCTCGAGGTCGTCCCGCTCCGAGTGGGCCTGGGCCGTGCGGTAGGCCACCAGGGTTTCCAGGGGGAGTTCCTCCTCGGCCGCCAGTTGCCGGTAGAGCACCAGCGCCTCGTTGTAGAGGCCGAGGCGGTGATAGGCGGCGGCCACCTGGTACAGGGTGACCTTGAAGCGGAAGTTGCGCAGGTAGTCGCTGCGGTAGCGGGTGTAGACCTTGGCCACTTCCCAGTCGTCCTCTGCCCGGTACTGGGAATCGATCAGTCCTTTCAGGTTCTCCTCAATACTGGCGTCGACGGTATTGGCCCGGAGGAAGGGGCTCTCGGGAAAATCCGCCTGCAACTTTTCGAAAGTGTCGATGGCGACCCGGAATTGGTTGTGCAGGGTGAAGGTGAGCGCCTTGCGCAGGACAGCCTCCTGAGCGATCAGATCCTGCCCCCCCTCCGCCGCCACCTCGTCGTAGAGCGTCAGGGCCTGGCGGTAGTCCTCGCCGAAGGGCCGGGCGGCGTAGATATTCGCGATGCGCATCTTGCCCCGCAGCTGGATGGGCAGCTGGGCGTCGGTGGTCACCCGCTGGTAGACCTCCAGCGCTTCCGCCTCCTTGCCTTCGTCGCGGAGAAAATCCCCCATGCGCAAGGCCACGAGCTTGGTGTAGGGCTTGTCCGGATATTTGTCGAGCAGCTGGCGGTAGATCAGCCGCGCCGTATCGAACTCGGCGTTCTCGTAGTAGGTCTCCCCCATGTGGAACATGAGCAGCGGTTGCGCATCGGGGAAGCTGGGGGCGATACGCCGGGCCTGGTCGTACTCCGGCTTGGCCGAGGCGTAATCCGCGTTGCCATAGAGGGCCTCCCCGATATTGTAAAACGCCGGGCCCTCCAGCGAGGGCTCCCCCTCCAATTCCAGGAATTGGCGGAAAAAGCCGATGGCGTCGTCGGAGCGGCCGGTCTGCAGCATCGTCTCGCCCCGGTAGTAGAAGGAGTCCACCGCGTAGGGCAGGTTGCCCGGGAAGCGCTCCTGCAGGAGGTCGTAGTGGACGTCGGCCTCGGAGTAGAAGCCCATCTCCTGATAGCTGCGCCCGATCTGGAAGAAGGCGCGGGGGATCAACTCCGATTCGTAGCCGATATCCTCGGCGCTGCGGATGGCCGCCTGGTAGCTCCCGATCACCGAGTGGAAGTTGGTCGCGCCCCGGGCGCGGAGCATCTCGTAGGCGGAATCCGCCGAGCGGAAGAACGCCCGCACCCCCAGCCGGCTCCGCGGCGAGGCCAGGTATACCCGCTGGAAGAGCCGTCCGGCCAGCCGATAGTTCTCGTTGCGGTACTCGCGCTCGGCCAGCATGTAGTTGGCCCGCACCGCCAAGTTGGGCTCCGCCTCCAGCAACTCGTCCAGCGGCTCCGGCTGGGGCTGGGGCGGTGGCGGGGCGGCGGGCACCTCGGCCCTTCCCGGCGGTGCGGCGGCGGCCAGCGCCGTGGGTGCTCACCGACGGCGTGGGGCGGCCCGGGGCCTTCATCAGGATGCGGAGCAGGGTGTCCTGGCCGTCGGCCTCGGCGCTGAATAGTTGCAGCAGGTCGTCTTCGCCCTGCACCGTCAATCCTTGGATGGGGGCGACGCCGTTCAGCCGGATGACGTAGAACGACTCGATCTGCTGCAGGTCGTACTGGGGCAGTTGCTCCAGGTCCAGCACCACGCGCGAGCTGCCCCCCTCCCGGGTCAGGCGGACGCCGATCAGTTGAATGCCCGCGGGGGGCGGTGCCTCCCGCAGGGCCACGGCCACCGATCCCGCCCGCAACTCGGCGACGGCCTCCACGAGGACTTGGGGGGTGCGCAGGCGAATCTTGGCCCAGGTAACGCGATCGTCGATGGACTCGAAGACGACGCCCTCGATCAAGGGGTCGTTGAAGGCGAACATGCGCCGGCCGCCGGGAAACGCGGTCCGGACATTCTGAAACTTGACCACCGCCACCCGCCGCCGGGGATTGGCCACCACCTGGAAGCGCACCGGGGCGTCCACGAGGAAGTGCAACTGCAGCACGCCAGCATCGCGGCGGAGCTCGATGCCCGTGATCAGCGCGGCGGGCGCGGCCTCCTGAGCGGCCAGCGGCGCCGCGGCAAACGGAGGGATCAGCGCGGCCCACAGGAGCGCGGCCCACGGGATCGCCGCCCCTACGGCACCGCCGAGAGGGAATCGTCGCCAGGCTTGTGCTTTCATCGGTTCCTCCCTGGATCCTCGAAAGACCTTGGCCCTGCCGGGCCGAACCATTGCATGACTGCTTCCGGCCCCGAATCCGGGGCTGGCGGCCCTTGGCCGGGGGCTCGTTTTATTGGCGGAACCGGCCGCTAGGCGCTTAGGCCGTGTACCGCCCGTCGAACTCTCCCTGCTCGTCCGCCCCCCGAATCTGCACCTCCCGCCCGCCCGGTGCCGCGGCCCTATCCAGCAGCGCTTTCTGCTGGTCGGGGTGCAGGTCGCGGATCATGTGGCAGGCCCCCTGAAATTCCGCACCGCCCTCGATCATGATTTCGCCGGTGTAGATATCCCCCTTGAGGATGCCGTTACGGTAGATTTCAACCCGCTGTTGGGCGATGACGTCGCCCTCCACGTGGCCGCTGATCAGCACCGAATCGACCACCACGGAACCGATCACCGCGGCGTTGCGGTTAATCACCAGGATCGCCCCACCGCCCGGTTCCGCGAGGATGGCGCCGCGCACCAGCCCGTCGAGCCGCAGGGTGCCCCGGAAGCGGATATTGCCCTCGAAGCGCGTACCCACGCCGAGTAAGCTGATCTCCGGCGAACTCGGGGCGGCGCCGGAATTTCTTTTCTTACCGAACAAGGGGCCGGTTCCTTCCGTGGCGGTCAGAGCGAGGCGGTGAACAATGCGGGGTCGAGGACGAATCGCTCCTTGACCAGCAGCCCGCCCCGCAGGGAGAAGAGGTACACGGTAACGTGGGTGAAGGGGTTGTCGCCGGCGCGGATGCGCACGCTGCGGCGGTAAGTCTGCGCATTGCGCACCCGGGAGAAGCGGATGCCCGTCTTGTAAAGCATGGGAAAACCGTCTTCGTTCACGTCGACGTGGGGACTGGTGGCATACCGGGTCGGCGATGCGGTGCGGTCCTCGAAGATGGCGAAGATGAAGCCGCCGCGGTTCCGGTTGGGGTCGCCCTGCCGCACGATGCGGAACCGCGCCTCGATGGAGCGGCGCTGGGCTCGTGCGGAAAAGGAATCGATGCGGAGCGGCGGGATGTACCACTCCTGACTGTAGAGCGAGGTGGGCGCCCGTTTCCGCGGGGTGGGGCTTTTGGGTCTGCTCCCGCTCTGTGCCCACGCGGCTTGCTTGGTCTCGAAGGCCTCCTGGTTGGCCGAGCGCAGTTCCTCGAGCAGGGCGTCCCGCTCCAACCGCAGGCCGTCGCGCTCCCGCTCCAGCCGTTCCACCTGGGGCGAGGTGAACAGGTACAGCACGCTGAGCAGGGTCATCGCGGCCAGCAACACGGCGGCGGCCGCCACACCGGCGTAGACCCGCCACGCCTGAACGTTCCACGTGATGGGGTGGCCGAAGTTTCGGGATACGATGAACGTGATGGTTTGCTCTACCCGCATCGGCCCACTTCGGAGGGGAACCTGTACAGACCTGCCCGGTCGGTCGATTTTCGTTGCGCAAAGCGCGCTCCGATACGAGAATGACCCGGCTGTGTCCGCGCCTAAAGCCCTAATAATATATATCTAAAACAGGTCTTTGTGTAAACCGGCGGTCGTGCGGCCAGGCGCTTTCCACCGGACGTGGCCCGGGCGGTGGAGAAGGAGGCGCAGCGGCATAAGCCGCTCCGAAACGTTGCAGAAGGCCGCAACCACCCGATCGAGAATCTCAAGCGATGCGGCTGGCTATCCTCAAGGCGGGAACGGCGACCCCGGCGGCCCGGAAGCGGGAAGGCGACTACGACCGGATGTTCGTGAACCTGCTCGCGGCGCGGGGACGGGAGTGGCGCACCTACGACGTCGAGCACGGCGAGTTCCCGGAAGACCTGGCCGCCCACGACGGCTATCTGGTTACCGGGAGCAAGTACGCCGTCTACGACGATTTGCCCTGGGTGCATCGGCTTCTGGAGACGATCCGCGCCATCCACGCCCGGCGCATCCCGCTGGTGGGAGTCTGCTTCGGCCATCAGGCCCTGGCCCAGGCGCTCGGCGGGGAGGCGGCGCTCAATCCCCAAGGCTGGGAAGTGGGGCTGCGCCCCGTTACCCTGACCGCTGCGGGCCGCGCGGCGCTTTCCCGTAACGGCGCGGGCGAGCTGCCCGATCCGCTGCTGCTCTACGAGAGCCACCGCGACGCCGTGCTGCGGGTCCCGCCGGGCGCCGTGAACCTCGCCTCGAGTCCGCGCACGCCCTCGGAGATGTTCGCTCTCGGAGAGACGGTCTTGGGCATGCAGGCTCACCCGGAGTTCTCGGCGGAAACCGTCCGCGAGTTGATCGAGAGCCGGAGCGGAATCATTCCCCAAGAGCGGGCGGACGAGGGCCTCGCCTCGCTCGACGCGGTGCCACACCGGGAGTCCGCCAAGGGCATCCTCGAGGCCTTTCTCAGCCCCAACGGAGCGGCTCGGCGGTAAGGGGCCATTGCCGCGGGCTGCGCTCCGCTACGGGCGGCGGTCAGGATTCCGCCTGCCACCGATTGACAGGCCCCTGTGGTGTGTTGTCTCCGCGCCGGTGACCGAGCGCGCTACGCGCGGGTAGCGGGGCGCACTCCACGCCGGGCGGGGCGGTCGCCTCCCGATGTTTTCCTGGGTGCGGATCCACCCGCGGCGTATCGTCCGAAATCATTGTTCTCCAGCCGGTTCGATTTGCATGCCTAACCCGATTCATAGCGCGCTGAAGCGATTCGCGGTGCACGAGCGCGTGTTCACGCTGACGGTGGGCTGCGCCATCGGCATCGTGGCGGGGTTCGGCTCCATCGCCGTGCGGGAGGCGATCCCCGCTCTTGGCCGCTTATTCGAGGCTCTTCGGGAGACCGTCGGCTCCGCCACGGGGCTGTGGTGGTTGGGCGTCTTGCTGGCGCCGGCCCTGGGCGGGCTGATCATCGGCCCCCTGATCCACCGCTACGCCCGGGAGGCGCGGGGCCACGGCGTGCCGGAGGTGATGCTGGCGGTGGCGCGGAGAGGGGGCTTCATCCGCCCCCGGGTGGTGGTCGTCAAGACGATCGCCTCGGTGATCTGCATCGCATCGGGTGGCTCGGTGGGCCGGGAGGGCCCGATCGTCCAGATCGGCTCGGCCATGGGCTCGACCATGGGCTCCCTGCTCCGCGTTCCGCCCCGCCTGATGCGCGTATTCGTCGCCTGCGGCGCGGCGGGGGGGATCGCAGCCACGTTCAACGCGCCCATCGCCGGGGCGCTGTTCGCGGTGGAAATCATCCTGGGCGACTTTGGCTTCATCCAGCTCGCCCCCATCGTCACCAGCTCGGTCACCGCAACAGTCATCTCCCGGGGCATCGCGGGCGACTTCGCCGCATTCCAGGTGCCGCCCTACGAGCTGGTGCATCCGGTCGAGCTGATCGTATATGCGGGCCTGGGGCTGCTGTGCGCCATCGTGGCGGTGGGGTTCATCCGGTTGCTGGACGGGCTGGAAGTCTACGTGGAGAAGCGGGTGAAACTCCACGAGGCGCTCCAGCCCATGGCCGGCGGGCTGATGGTCGGCGCCATCGGGCTGTTGTTTCCCCAGGTCTTCGGCATCGGTTACGCCACCATCGACCTGGCGCTGCACGACGCCCTGCCCCTGTATCTGCTCGGCGCGCTCGTGGTGGCCAAGCTGGTGGCCACCTCCCTCACCCTCTCCTCCGGGGGTTCGGGGGGCATCTTCGCGCCCTCGCTGTTCATGGGCGCCATGACCGGCGGCATGGTGGGCAAGCTGGCCAACCTGGCGCTGCCGGGCCTGGCCGCCAGCAGCGGGGCTTATGCCCTGGTGGGCATGGGGGCGATGGTCGGGGCCGCCACCCACGCGCCCATCACGGCGATCGTGATTCTCTTCGAGCTGACCAACGACTACAAGATCATCCTGCCCCTGATGATCAGCACCATCGTTTCGACCCTCGCCGCAAACGCGTTCTACCGGGAGTCGATCTACACGGACAAGCTGCGGCGCAAGGGCATCGACCTGCACCAGGGGCTGGAGCTCAACGTGCTCAAGAAGGTCTCCGCCGGGGACATCATGCGCAAGGGCTACGAGGCGGCGCCCCACGATCTACCCTTCAATTTCCTGGTGGACCTGGTCATGCAGTCCTCTCACGCGGAGGTGCCGGTCGTGGACGGCGACGGGCGAATCGTCGGCGTGGTGACCCGCGATCAGCTGAAACGTCACCTGTTCGAGAAGGACATGCTGTCGGACATGGTGATCGCGAAGGACATGGCCTCGGAATCGCACCCAGTGCTGCTCCAGGACGAGACGCTGGATCAGGCCAATCTGCGCTTCCAGGAATTCCGCTGCCGCGAGCTATTCGTCGTGGATTCCCTCGAGCACCGCAAGCTGGTGGGGGTGGTGTACAAGGACGACCTGATGGACGCCTATCACCGGGAGATGGTCAAGCGGGCCGCGGGGGACGTATTTGCCTACAACATCAACCACCCGCACCGGATGGAAACGGTTGACGTGATGGATGGCTATGGGATCATCGAACTGGAGGCCCCGCACGAATTCTCCGGAAAGCTGCTCCGCGAGCTGGACCTGCGCAACCGATACGGCATCACCGTGCTGGCCATCAAGCGTCCTGCCAGCGACGGGCCCCAGCCGGATATGCGGCTGTGGGTTCCCGAGAGTGGCGACCGCATCGAAGACGGCGACATTCTCGTGTTGATGGGCGAGCACGAGAAGATCGACGCGTTTCACCGCAATTTCTGAATCCGCAACCGGCCCCGGCCCGCCATGCCCGACAGCACACCCACCGTTCCGCTCCCCGCCAGCCGCTTCGTCCTACGCAACGGGCTGAGCCTGCACCATCTCGAGTGGAGTGGCAACGGCGCCGACCCGCTCGTGATGCTGCACGGCATCCGGCTCCATTCCCACTGCTGGAGCCACTTCAGCCGCGCCTACAGTGGCCGCCACCGGATCCTGGCCCTGGACGCCCGGGGCCACGGGGAGAGCGAATGGGGAGCGCCGGAGGATTATCGCCTCCACGACTTCAACGAGGACCTGGCATCGGTGATGGACGGCAGTGGGCTGCGCGAAGCAACCCTGATCGGCCATTCCCTGGGAGGTCGCACGGCGATGCTTTACGCCCACCTCCACCCGGAGCGGGTGAAGCGGCTGGTGCTGGTCGATATCGGCCCCAGCCTGCCCGACGGGCCGCAGGTGAAGGATTTTTCCCGCATGACCGAAACGCCGCCTCCAAAGGATTTCGCCAGCCACGAGGAGGCCACGGAATACCTGGCCGCCATTCTCCACCGGGCGCCCCGGGAGATGATCGAGGAGAGCGTGCGCCACGGCATGCGCGAAACGGAGGGCGGGCGCTTCACCTGGAAGTACGATCCGGCCCTGGGCGGGCCCCCCCTGCCCCGGGCGGGCAAGCCGGAATGGGACCTGTGGGAGGTGGCCGCTTCCATCCGCTGCCCCACCCTGTTGCTCTACGGCGAGCACAGCCAGGTGGTGACCGATGAAATCGCCGAACGGATGGTGCGGGAGATGCCCGACTGCCGCGCGGAACGCATTCCCGAGGCGGGCCATGCGCTCTTCACCGAGCAGCCCGAAGCCTTTGCGCGGAGTGTGGGGAAGTTTCTCGCCGACGATGCCGGGGAGTCCGCATGAGGCCCCCGCTCCGCATCGCCCATGCTTCCGACATTCACCTGGACACGGACTATCACGAGGGCGATACGAATCTGGGGCTGCGCGACTACTACCGTGGGGTGTTCGATGATCTGCTGCGCGCCATCGTCGGTCACGCGCCCGAGCTGATGCTCCTGCCCGGCGACCTGTTCGATTCCAACCGCGCCTCCCCGGATACCGTGATCTGGGCTGCCGAGCGGCTCGCGTCGCTGCCCTTCCCGGTCGCGATGATCCCCGGCAACCATGACTGCCTGGACGAGGGGGCGATCTACACGCGCTTCGATTTCGACCGGCCCCCCGGGTTGCACTTCATCGGCGCGGCCGATGGGGAGCGGCGCCGCCTGGCCGAGCTCCCGGTTAACGTCTGGGGGCGAGGAATGATCCAGCACCACCCGAAATTTCGGCCCTTGGCCAAAACGCCCGAGCCCGAGCCCGGCCGCTGGAACCTGGGGCTGGGCCATGGCATCTACACGGGCAGCGAGGGCAACGACTACCGCTCTTCGCCCATCGGTGCCTCGGAGATCGCCGAGAGCGGTTTCGACTACCTGGCCCTCGGCCACCACCACGCGCTCTTGGACGTCTCCCAGGGCGATACGGGCGCCTACTTCTCCGGCGCCCCGGTCCCCATCTCGCCCGACAGGAAAGGCACCTACCTCATCGTGGAACTGGCCGAAGGCCGCCCCCCCACCGTCACCATCCACCACCTGGATCGATCCCGCTCCGGCTCCAGCTGAGGAATCGTCTCAAGCGTTCAGCCGCGCGATTTTGTCATTTCGAGGCTTGCCCTGAGCCTGTCCAAGGGAGAGCGAGCAATGTCGAATGGACCGTTCGCGCCGCTCGGCATGACCGTTGCGCTGGATGCGCGGCTGGTCGAGCTGGAATCAGTAGGGCTCGCGGGACATATAGAGCGTCCAGTCCAGGTAGTAGGCCTTGTGGACGCCGTAGTCGAAGGCGCGGAAGCGGAACTCCTCCGCATCCACGTCCGCCCCTCGCGACTGGATCTGCTCGTGGACCGAGCGGATGTCTTCCAGCAGCGGCGGCACGATGGCCAAGTGCTCGGCGACGTAGGGGGAAAGCTCCCGCTCGATGAAGCCCAGGCACAGCCCCAGCAACGCGAAGCGCAGATACTCCTGCAGCGCGGCCGCGGCGGCTTCCGGGAGGAATTGCTCGAACACCCCCAGCCAGTCGCGGGCCTTCTCCATGCTTTCCACCCGCCGGATCAGAGCCTGGGACTGCTCCTCCCGCGGCTCGCCCATGCCCGGCATCTCGACCAGGCTGGCGAACAGTTCCTTGCGATCGGGGTTGAGGGCCATCGGCGATCCGATCCGTACCGCCGCCACACAACGCCGGGCGTGGGCGGGCGGCGGAAGATCAGCGGGAGCGGTGTGGATGCGGCGCGGCGTGTAAGTCAGCGCCGGCAGCGCGACGCGGGGCGGCGGCCGGTGCCGCCCTCGACCGAATCGGTTGGAGTCGGAGGGGGTCGGGTCCGCCGGCGGGTAAGCCGGTGGGCACACAGCAAAGAGTGGGTTCGGTCACACCGCCTGGGCGCGTGGAGCTTCTCCGGAATCGATCAGTTCCCAATTTTCCGGGGTTTCCAGCAGCGCCTGCACCAGCCGCAAGTTGAGGGCGTGGCCCGATTTCTGGCCCCGGTACTCCGCCAGCAGGGGATAGCCCGCCAGGGACAGGTCGCCGATCGCGTCCAGGATCTTGTGACGCACAAACTCGTCCTCGTAGCGCAGCCCTTCCGGGTTGAGCACGGAGCCGTCGCGGCCGAGCCCCACGCAGTTCTCCAGCCCCACGCCCAGGGCGAGGCCCTTGCGCTGGAGGGCCTGGAGATCTTTCTCGAACCCGAAGGTGCGGGCCTTGGATATCTCGTTGACGAAGGTACGGGGGGTAAGCGGGATGGAGCGGGACTGCACCTGGATCGCCGGATGGTCGAAGTCGATCTCGAAGCTGAAAATCGGAATCGGCGAGGGATAGAGCCCGGCGGTGCGCGTCTCTCCTTTCACCACGATCGGCTCGAGCACACGGATGTAACGCTTGGGAACCGGCTGCACCGTATAGCCCGCGGCCCGCAGGCTGTTGACGAATGGCAGGGCGCTGCCATCCATCACGGGGACCTCCCCGCCTTCCACCTCGACCAGCAAATTGTCGATCTCCAGGCCGTACACGGCAGCCATGAAATGCTCGACGGTACACACTTCCCGCCGCTTGCGCCCGATGCAGGTGCTGAGCCGGGTGCGGTTCACGTATTTGGCGCGGGCCTTGATATCGACCGCCTTGCGGCCTCGGGTGACTCGAAACACCACCCCATGATCGGCCGGGGCCGGGTGTACGACGATCTTGGCATCCTTGCCAGTGTGCAGCCCGATCCCGCGGATTTCGCAAGACCTGCGCAACGTCTTTTGGTGCATGACTCGTGTCCCCGAGTGGGTCCCTTACTTTTGCGCTCCCCCATGTTGGGCGCGCGGTGGTCCATCTATCAGCCCTGCAATCGCCGGACCAATCCATGACCATATAATATCAGTCGCTTAGCATAGAAATTCGTCTTTTGCGCCCATTTTTTGGGGTGATAATTACAACACCTGTGTCGAATTCTCCCCAGGCGCGCTGCTCGATCCGCCTCCGCTGCCGGAGTCACCACAACTCCTCGAGCCAGATCGGCTCGACATATTGGGCGCTGCCCGCGTAATACTCCATCGCCTCCCACGGGTCGTAGGTCTCGCCATCGCCGGACGCCGCTTCCGCGGCGTCGCCGTTGTCGAAGGGTTCCTCCAGGAAGGATTCCTGCTTTCCCCGCTCCCGTTCCCAGTATTCGCGATTGAGCGTGGCGCCCTGGAGGATCACGTCCTCGATCACCGACTCGCCGGAGATGGATTCGCCGGATTCCGTTTCGTAGGCGAGATCTCCTACCGAGATCTGACCGCCGACGATCTCATCCAATTCTGCGAAGAAATTGGAGCCGAGCGCCAGGTCGAATTTCCACTCGCGGTCCTCGAAGAAGGTTTCGTCGGACAGCATCGCCAGGAACGCCACCCGAAACGGATCGATGCCCTTGTATTGGCAGATAGCCACTCGCAGGTCGTCCCAGCGGGGCGCGTCGTAGGGCATCTCCGGATCGGCGAACTCACCCGTCTCCAGGTCGACGCGGGCGAAGATCTCGAAGTGCGCCAGGTACGATTGCCGCAACCGCAACAGCTTCCGGTAAACCTCGCGGCCCCGCGCGGTCGGCTGGAAGTGGTCGTCTTCTCCCACTTCGGCCAGATCTTCCTGCTGCAGGTAGCGGAACGTCGGTTCGAGGAACGCGTCGTCCCGCTCCTCGAGTAAAGCGGCGTGAAAGGCGCCGGCATCGGTGACGATCCGGTCCAAGAGGATCAGTGCGGCAAACCGCTGCCGCTGCTCGCTGCTTAGGGTATTCCGTTCTGGGCTCATCCCGCCATCCTCCCGCTGCCGTTCGAGCCAGGCCCACGCGCGGGGTGCGGGTGCCGGTACGGCCCATCCATATTAACGACGATTCCCCTTGAGCGATTCCTGCCACATGGTTGGGCGCGGCGCAATGGTCCCACGGTTGGCCCGGTGCCGCTCCCGCGGAAGGCAAAAAAAGAAGGGCGCCTTTTCCGCTTCGAAAAGGCGCCCTTTAAAACGATGAGGTCGAAAGGATCGACCGTTCGGCTAGAAGCCCTGCCAGAAGTTCAACTCGAGGACGGCCGCGCTGTGCTCGTCTTCGCTGGCATCGGGAGCAATGGTGAGACTCCGAT
>JAPUJL010000057.1 GCA_027296185.1 SAR324 cluster bacterium
GAGGGATGGAAGGTGGCGGTGCTGGAGCGCCACCTGTACGGCGGCACCTGCGTCAACGTAGGCTGCATTCCCACCAAGACTCTCGTCGCCAGCGCCCGGGCAGCCTATATGGCGCGGCGGGCGGCGGACTACGGCGTGGTCATCGATTCGCCGATCCACGTGGACATGAAGCGCGTGAAGGCGCGGAAGGACGAGATCGCCGGGCAGTCCAACAAGAGCGTGAAGGCGTGGCTCGACGGGATGGAGAACGTCACCGTGTTCGAGGGCCACGGCCGGTTCACCGGACCCCACACCGTGGAGGTGAACGGAGAGGTGCTGGAATCCGAGCGCATCTTCATCGACGTGGGCGCCCGGGCCGTGGAGCCGGACATTCCCGGCATCGGCGAGGTGAGCTATTTCAACAACTCGGGGATGATGGAGGTGGACTTTCTCCCCGAGCACCTGGTCATCGTGGGGGCCAGCTACATCGGCCTGGAATTCGCCCAAATGTACCGGCGCTTCGGCAGCGAGGTCACCGTCGTCGAGATGAAGGACCGCCCCATCCGCCGGGAGGAGCGGGAGGTCTCGGAGGGCGTGCAGGAGATCCTGGAAAACGAGGGAGTCCGGTTCCGGTTGAACGCCGAGTGCATCACCCTCTCCGGCGGCAACGGCAAGGGGGTGAAGGTGGGCGTGGCCTGCGAGGAGGGAGCGCCCGAGGTGGCGGGGTCCCACCTGTTGCTGGCCACCGGGCGGCGGCCCAACACCGACGATCTGGGGCTGGACAAGGCCGGTGTGGAAACCGACAAGCGGGGCATCGTCCAGGTGGACGACCAGCTGCGCACCAACGTGGAGGGCATCTGGGCGATCGGTGAGGTCAACGGCAGGGGCGCCTTCACCCACACCTCCTACAACGACTTCGAGATCGTCGCGGCCAACCTGTTCGACAACGACCCGCGCCGGGTCTCCGACCGCATCGTGTGCTACGGCCTGTTCATCGACCCGCCCCTGGGCCGGGTGGGCATGACCGAGGACGAGGTGCGGGCCTCGGGCCGCCGGGCGCTCGTCGGCAAGCGCACCATGGCCCGCGTGAGCCGCGCCCGGGAGCGGGGGGAAACTCAGGGCTTCATCAAGATTCACGTGGACGCGGACACCGAGGAGATCCTCGGCGCGGCGATATTGGGCATCAACGGGGACGAGGTGGTGCACTTACTGGCCGACGTAATGTACGCCAAGGCCCCCTATACGACCATCTCCCGCGCCGTGCACATCCACCCCACGGTGTCGGAATTGATCCCCACCGTGCTCCAGAGCCTCCAGCCACTGGAGTAGGTGCGGTGCGGATCCCGCGGGCCGGCCCGACCGGCTTGCACCGCGGAAGACAGCCCGTCATCGCGGAATGTGGCACCCGCCGGGGCGGCGACTCAGCCAGCCTCGGCGGGGGTTTCGCGAAAGGGATTGCATGCACGACCTGACCATCCTCTACCAACTGGCGGTCATCTTCGGCATCGCCGTGGTCGTGGTCGTGCTGCTGGGACGGATCGGGCTGCCGAGCATCGCCGGGCTGATCGTGGCCGGGGTGCTGGTGGGCCCCAACGGCCTGCGCCTGGTGGAAGACGTCACGGTGGTCGAGGCGCTGGCCGAGGTGGGCGTGGTGCTGCTGCTGTTCACCATCGGTCTGGAATTCTCCCTCGAACGCCTGCGGCGCATCTGGCGGCTGGTCACCATCGGCGGCGGCATCCAGGTCGCCCTCACCGTGGGGGCTGTGTGCGCGGCGGCCGTGGCCTGGGGCTATTCCTGGCGGCCGGGCTTGTTCTTCGGATTTCTGGCCGCGCTCTCCAGCACGGCCATCGTGCTGCGGGCCCTGGCCGAGCGGGACGAGACCGACGCCCCCCACGGCCGGATGATCGTGGGTATCCTGATCTTCCAGGATCTGTGCGTCGTGCCCATGATGCTGATCGTCCCCATGCTGGCGGCCGGCGCGGCGGCCTCCCCCGCGGCGGTGTTCGCGACCCTGGGCAAGGCGGCGTTGATGGTGCTGGCCGTGGCCGGGGGCGCGTGGCTGGTCGTGCCGCGGCTGTTGGCGATCGTGGCGGCCGAGCGCAAGCGCGACCTGTTCGTGCTGACCGTTCTGTTGATTTGCCTGGGAACGGCCTGGCTCACCTCCCTGTCCGGCCTGTCGCTGGCGCTGGGGGCGTTCCTGGCCGGGATCGTCTTGGCGGGCTCGGGCTACGGCCATCAGGCCATGTCCGACGTGCTGCCGTTCCGCGATTCCTTCGCCAGCCTGTTCTTCGTGTCGGTGGGGATGTTGCTGGACCTGCGCATCCTCGGCGAGGAACCCCTGGCCGTGGCCGGGTTGTTCCTGGCTATTCTGGTGGGCAAATTCCTACTCGCCACCCTGGCGGCGCTGGTGATGCGCTTTCCCGTGCGGGTGGCCGTGCTCACCGGCGTGGGGCTGGCCCAGGTGGGTGAATTCTCCTTCGTGCTGGCCCAGACCGGCGCTTCCGCCGGGCTGATGAGCGCGGTGGAATCGCGGTTGTTCCTGGCGGCGACGGTGCTGTC
The DNA here is from genome assembly GCA_027296185.1 of SAR324 cluster bacterium. Classification (GTDB taxonomy): domain Bacteria; phylum SAR324; class SAR324; order SAR324; family JACQKK01; genus JAPUJL01. The sequence continues at coordinate 2,539 of JAPUJL010000057.1, forward strand.
CATGCTGGTGACGCCGGTGCTGGTGCGCCTCGGGCCGCACTTCACGGCGGGGATGCACTGGATGAATCCCCTGGAACGGGTCTTCGGCACACGCGGGGCCGACGAAGGCGGACCGGACGTGCAGGGCATGCGGGATCATGTGGTGATCGCCGGCTTTGGGCTGGGCGGGCAGACCCTGGCCAAATCGCTGAAATCCAGCGGCATTCCCTACGCCATCTTGGAGCTGAACCCCGCCACGGTGGATCGCTTCCGGGCCGAGGACGAGCCGATATTTTACGGCGACGTGAGCAGCCAGGAGGTGCTCAACCACATGAACTGCGCCCAGGCGCGGGAGCTGGTGCTGATGATCAGCGACCTGGCCGCCGCCCGGCGGGCCATCGCGGCGGTGCGCCAGTGCGCGCCCGACCAACACATCACGATCCGCACCCGCTACTTCGAGGACGTGGGCGAACTGAAACGAATCGGCGCCGACGACGTGGTCGTCGAGGAGTTCGAGAACGCGGTGGAACTCATGGCCCGCGTGCTCCGGCGCTTCGACACTCCGCGCAACGTGATCGCCGCGCGCATCGCCGAGGCCCGCCATTCCCGCGCCGATCTGGTGCGGCCGCTCCAGATTCCCCGCCGCCGGCTGGGCCACCTCCACGAG
>JAPUJL010000058.1 GCA_027296185.1 SAR324 cluster bacterium
CTAAACGGTTGGCGCTTCCGCTTTCTCAGGTAGTCGATGCAGCAGTTGACCGTGATCCGGTACAGCCAGGTGTAGAAGGAGTAGTTGTGCTGGTAGTTATGGATGTTCTTGTAGACGCGGAGGAAGATTTCCTGACTCAGGTCGTAGCTTTCCTCCTCGTCGTTAACCATCCGCAGGCAGTGGCTGTACACCTGCCGCTGGTACTTGTTGATCAGGTGGTGAAAGGCCGAGCGGTCGCCGGCCTTGAGCGCCGTGATGGCCTGCTGGTCCTGACGGCGGGATTCGGCCCGGGCCTCCTGCAGGGCGGCGTCCGAATTGAGCGCCACCGCCCCTGTCTTGGCCGTGCCTCGTTCAATTGCTGTCTCCATCGCCGTCCCTGGCAGCTCCTAACGCAATGGTCCCCCGCGCGCCATCCACGGCGCGGGCGTTTTCCTGTTTCGACGAAATTCGCGGCGAAAGAGTTCCCCAACCGGGTACTGCCGCAGCGCTGACGCGGGCGTGCCGGTTCCCGGTCAGAGCTTGTTGACTCCGTTGAGCGCGGCGATGCGATAGCACTCGGAGAAGGTGGGGTAGTTGAACACGTGGTCGATGAAGTAGTCTACCTTGCCCTCGAACGCCATCACCGTCTGGCCGATGTGCACCAGCTCGGTCGCCTGATTGCCGATGATATGCACCCCGAGCAGCTTCAGGTTCTCCCGGTTAAACAGCAGCTTGATCCTTCCGGTGGTGCTGCCGATGATCTGCCCCCGGGCGATCTCTCTGTACCCGGCGGTGCCCACCTCGTAGGAAACCATTTGCTCGGTGAGCTCCTCCTCCGTCGCCCCGACAGTGGAAATCTCCGGGATCGTGTAGATGCCCGTGGGCAGCAGTTCGTAGCGGTGGCGCTCGGTGCTGTCGGTGAAGGCGTGCAGCGCGGCCAGACGCCCCTGATCCATGGCCGTGGCGGCCAGGCTGGGGGGACCGATTACATCGCCAACCGCGTAGATATTGGGCAGATTGGTCTGGAAGAACGGATTGACCTTGATCAGCTGGTACTTGGCCGTCTCGATTCCGAGCTCCTCCAGCCCCAACCCTTGGGTATTACCCATCCGCCCGAAGGCGAACAGCAGAAAGTCGCTCTTGATCCGCTTGCCCGATTCCGTGGAGACGACCACGCTCTTGTCGTCCCACTCCGCGTGGCTCACCGTCTCGCCCGGGCGCACCCGGATGCCCTGATCCCGCATGAGGTACGTCAGCGCGCTGGAAAATTCGCGGTCCAAAAAATCCAGCAGCTGGGGCCGAGGATCGACCAGGTTCACCTTGACGCCGAGGTTGGAGAAAATGGTTGCGTATTCGCAGGCGATTACCCCGCCGCCGACGATGGTGAGCGTCTTGGGAATCTCCCGAATGCCGAGCACGGTATCGCTGTCCCGCACGCGGGGGTGGTCGAAATCGAGGAAATCCGGCCGATAGGGCCGGGTGCCCACCGCGATCACGATGTAGCTCGCCTCGAACTCCTCCTCCGGATTGCTGTCGCTGGACACGCGGACGGTATGAGGATCGATCAGGGTGGCCGCTCCCTGGATCAGGTCGACGTCGTTGCGCTCGAAGGTGTTTTCCAGCCGTTCGGTGAGGGAGCTGATCGCCGCACGCTTGCGGTGCATCAGCGGGTCGATGGTGAGGTCCTGATCGAGCCGCACGGAGATGCCGTAGATCTGCCGCTGCTTGATCAGGTTGATGTAGCGCACCGATTCCCACAGGGTTTTGCTGGGAATGGTCCCCCGGTTGAGGCTGGTGCCCCCGGTGTGGTCCTTCTCGATCACCAGAACGCTCTTGCCCAGCTTGGCGCACTGGATGGCGGCCTTCTCCCCGCCGGGTCCGGAACCGATGACCACCAGGTCGTACTTCTTCTGGGGGTCGGCGTGTTTGCGCAGGATATCCGTCATAGGGCGGTTAATTGGGCTCCAGGCTCTCGCCGGCGCCTACCGAGGCAGGGCTTCGTGGATGCACTCCATCGTCCGCTCGATCTGCTCCGGCGAAACGTCCAGATGGGTGACGGCGCGGGCGACCCGGCCGTTCATCCCGATGACCAGCACCCTCTGTTGCTTCAGTTTCTCCACCAGCTGCTCCAGGGTGACTTGCGGATGATCGACGGCGAAGAACACCAAATTCGTGTCAGGCATGCCCCGGGGCAAGGAGATGTGGGGATGGGCAGCCAGCCCCTCGGCCAGGCGGCGGGCGTTGGCATGATCCTCGGCCAGCCGCGCCACATGACGATCCATCGCATAACGCGCCGCGGCGGCCAGGATGCCCGCCTGCCGCATGGCGCCGCCGAACATCTTGCGGTAGCGTCGGCAGCGGCGGATGAAGCCGGCCTCCCCGGCCACAATGGACCCCACCGGTGCGCCGAGCCCCTTGGAGAAGCACAGCGTGACCGAGTCGAACGCCGCGGCGACCTTCGCCGGGCGGAGGTCCTGGGCCACGCATGCGTTCAGGAGGCGCGCGCCGTCGAGGTGCATGGCGACTCCGCGGCGGAGGGCCAGCTCTCTCAGTGCCTCGATGTTTTCCATGGGGATGATGCGCCCGCCAGCGAAGTTGTGGGTGTTCTCCAGACAGATCAGCCGGGTCGGCGCAAAATGGGGATCGTCGCCCGTTTGCAGCACGGCCTCAACTTCGGAAACGTCCAGGGTGCCGTCGGGGTTTCCCACCATCCGGAATTGAACTCCTGAGATCGCCGCGCCCGCCGCGCTTTCGGCACGGACGATATGGGCTTGGGGATGGGCCACCACCTCGTCGCCGGGCTGGGTGTGGGCCTTCAGGGAGACCTGGTTGGCCATGGTGCCCGAGGCGACGAAGAGCGCTGCCTCCTTCTCGAAGAAGGCGGCCATCTCCTCCTCCAGGGCATTGACGGTGGGGTCCTCCCCGAACACGTCGTCGCCCACCTCCGCCTCGGCCATGACCCGCCGCATCTCCGGTCCGGGCCGGGTGACGGTATCGCTGCGTAAATCGACGATTTCGGATGGCATGGGGCGCTCCCTGGGCGGAGCCCCCGGGTCGTGGCGCTCCGTTCGCAATCGAACTATAAATAACTTTGATGATTGGGAAATAGCAAGACGCGGAGCAATGCGTGGCGCTCCGCGGAACCCGAGGCAAACCCCAGGCGGCCGGCGCGCCTGCCGCCCTTCGAGCGGTGGGGCGCCCCGGCGAGGCATGACGGCGGCATGACGGCACCGCGTTCCCTACATTCGCTGGAGATTGCGCTCCGCAAGCACATGAGCGGTACGGCACCCCTTGCGGCGGGGGATCGGGTGATCGTCTCGGTCAGCGGCGGCTCCGACTCCACCGCGCTGCTGCTGCTGCTCCACGCGCTCCGCGACAGGCTCGGCTTCAGCCTGGAAGCGATCCATTTCGATCACGGACTGCGGCCGGACTCGGCCCGGGAAGCCGATTGGGTGGCCCGGCTGGCGCAGCGGCTGGATGTGCCGGTCCATCTGCGGCAGGGCTTCGACCCGCCCTCCAAGGAAAACGGAATGCAGGCCGCCGCACGGAAATGGCGCCGCGGAGAAAGTCTGGCGTTGCTCGATTCCACCGGGGCGCGCTGGATCGCCACGGGACATCAGCGCGACGATCACCTGGAAACCCTCCTGCTCAAGCTGCTGCGCGGAGTGCACCTGGCCCATATCCGGGGGCTGGAGCCCTGGGCGGAACCCTGGATGCACCCCCTGCTGGCCTTCTCGCGGAGCGGGCTCCAAGCGTACCTCCGCGAGCGGCGGCAGGACTGGCTGGAGGATCCCTCCAACCGCTGGCCCAAGTACACCCGCAACCGGGTGCGCCACGAGTTGATGCCGCTGCTGAACAGCCTGGCCCAGGGCGGTATCGCCGAGCGGCTGGAGGGGCTGGAGCGGCAGAGCCGGGAGCTGGGCGAATGGCTGGCGCAAGTGCCTCGCCCCGGGCAGAACGATCCGGCCCGCCCACCCCACTGGATCGATGCGGACGCGCTGGCGGCGCTGCCCACACTGGTCCGTTGCGAGGCGCTGCACGGATTCGTCCAGGCCCGGCTGCCAGGCGCCATCGATGCGCCGACGGTGGAAAAAGCGGCGGAGCTGGTCACCCGTTCCGATCCCTGGGAACTCCATCTGGCCCAGGGCCGCACCCTGAGCCTGCGAGGCCGGCGGCTGCTGCTCCTGCCGCGCGCTGCCGCCGCGGAGCCGCGGGAGATGGTCGCCGGAGCGTGGCGGCTTCGCATCGCGGATGGGCTGGACGTCTCGGTTCACGATCCGGGCTCCGGGCGGGGAGGCCTGACGGTGCACAACCTGGACCCGGCAGCCCCGCTGACCGTGCGCCAAAGGCTGCCGGGAGACCGCTTTCACCCGGAGCGCCAAAAGCGGCCCGTGAAGCTGGCCGGCTTTCTCCGCGATCAGGGCGTTCCCCCGTGGGAACGGGATCACCTGCCCCTGGTGCTCACGGGGGAGGAGGTGGTGGCGGTCTACCCGCGCTTCGTGGGTAATGGACACAAGACCCCCGCCCCCGGCGGCCGTTCGCTGCGAATCGAGATTTACGGCTGGTAGTCACGTTCCGGCGGGCGCCTTCCGCGCCGGGACGCGGCGTCCCCGCAGCCCGCGAGACCCGCAGTTTGCGATTGCGGTTGTGACCCTTTGGGCTATAATTTAGCAAGTAAAACCTCGTGCGGATGTGCGGCATTCGCTTGAGCCGGCGGATGGGCGGGTGGGCTCGCCCTGGCCGGTACGGGCAGCCGCCGCTCCGCCGTCCTGGGCCAGGATTGGCCGTCAACGCAAGCCACCGGGAGTGGATCGGTGAATCCGCTGTTCAAGAATCTCGGCATCTGGATTCTGATCGGGCTGGTGTTGTTCATCCTGTTCAACGTGATCAACACCAAGCCCTACGGATCGGCGCAGATTTCCTTCTCCGATTTCCTCGCCCACGTCGAGGCGGATAAGGTGATGGAGGTGACCATCCGCGGAGCGGAGGTCAACGGGATCTATGCCGACCAGACCCAATTCCAGACCTACATTCCCGATTATCCGGATCTGATTCCATTGCTTACCGAGCGCGGCGTGCGCGTTCGCGCCGAGCCGGCCACCAAGGGCGGGTTGTTTTTGGCGATCCTGAACAGTTGGTTCCCGATGCTCCTCATCATTGGGATTTGGATTTTCTTCATGCGCCAGGTGCAGGGGGGCGGCAACCGCGCCCTGAGCTTCGGGAAAATCCGCGCCCGGCAGGCGGACGAGAAGAACAATCCGATCACCTTCAAGGATGTGGCGGGCATCGACGAATCCAAGGAAGAACTGCAAGAGATCGTCGAATTCCTGCGGGACCCGCAAAAGTTCGAGCGGCTGGGGGGGCAGATTCCCCGCGGCGTCCTGCTGATGGGGCCTCCCGGAACGGGCAAGACGCTGTTGGCCAAGGACATCTCCGGAGAGGCGGGCGTGCCCTTCTTCAGCATCAGCGGCTCGGACTTCGTCGAGATGTTCGTGGGCGTGGGGGCCAGCCGGGTGCGCGACCTTTTCGAGCAAGGCAAGAAGAACGCCCCGTGCATCATCTTCATGGACGAGATCGACGCCGTGGGGCGGCACCGGGGCACCGGCCTGGGCGGCGGACACGACGAGCGGGAGCAGACGCTGAACCAACTACTCGTCGAGATGGACGGATTCGAGTCCAACGAGGGCATTATCCTGATCGCCGCCACCAACCGCCCCGACGTGCTCGATCCAGCGCTGTTGCGGCCGGGCCGCTTCGACCGCCATGTGGTGGTGCCGCTGCCGGATATCCGGGGAAGGGAGGCGATCCTCACGGTGCACATGGTTCACATCACCCAGGACAGCACCGTGGACCTGGCGGTGGTGGCCAAGGGCACCCCGGGCTTCACCGGCGCCGACCTGGCCAATCTGGTAAACGAAGCGGCGCTCTGGGCGGCCCGGCAAAACAAGACCGCCGTGGAACAGGAGGACTTCGAGTTCGCCAAGGACAAGATCATGATGGGCTCCGAGCGGCGGAGCATGCTGATCCCCGAGCACGAGAAGAAGGTCACCGCCTTTCACGAGGCGGGGCACGCGCTGGTCGCGGCGCTCCTGGCCGAGGTGGACCCGGTGCACAAGGTCACCATCATTCCCCGGGGCCGGGCGCTGGGGCTCACCCAGTTGCTGCCCAAGGAGGACCGCCACAGCTTCACGCGCACCCAACTGCTGGGGCAGATCGCCATGATGCTCGGCGGGCGCGCGGCCGAGCAGCTCACATTCAGCCAGTTCACGACGGGCGCCTCGAACGATATCCAGCGGGCGACCGAGTTGGCCCGGCGGATGGTGGTGCAGTGGGGCATGAGCGATAGGCTGGGCCCGATTTCCTATTCGGAAGCGCAGGACCAGATCTTTTTGGGCCGCGACCTCATTCAGCACCGGACGATCAGCCAGAAGAGCACCCGCTACATCGACGAGGAAATCCGGGGAATCATCGGCAAGGCCTACGAGCGCACCATGGGCCTGCTCAAGAGCCATCGCGACGCGCTGGGCACACTGGCGGAGGCTCTCATCGAGCGTGAAACCATCGACGGCCAGGAGGTGCTCGACATCCTGAACCGATCGTACCCGGGACCCGCCAAGGCAACCGCCTGAGGCGGCGTGCGGCGCCGGGCCACGAGGTAGGACGAGGAGTACGATGGGGCAGTTCTTCGAGTTTCTGGGAAGCATCCACGGATCGGACTTCGTCGACATCGCGCTGCTGGCGGTGGTGATCTATTGGGTGCTGGTGCTGATTCAGGGCACCCGCACCATTCCGATATTGATCGGGCTCACGGTGCTGATCGGATCGATTTATGTGATCGCCACTCTGCTGAACCTGGATGCCATGGGTTGGATGGTGGAAAACCTGGTCAGCTCGTCGGTGGTGATCCTGGTAATTCTGTTCCAGGCGGACATCCGCAATGCCCTGGCCCAGGTGGGACTGACCACCATGCGCCGCGAGTTGACCCTGGCCGAGCAGACGGGACTGCTCGACGAGTTGGCCCACGCGGCCCTCACCCTGGGACACCGCCGCATCGGCGCTTTGATCGTGCTGGAACGGGAGACGGGACTTCGGAACTACATCGAGCGCGGCAAGGCCATCATGGGTCAGCCCACGGTGGACCTGCTGTTGTCGATTTTTCATACCGCTTCACCGCTCCATGACGGCGCGGTGATCATCGACCGGGAAGGCCGGCTTGCCGCCGCGCGCTGCATTCTCCCGCTTTCCTCCTCCAGCACCGCCCGCTTTTACATGGGCACCCGGCACCGGGCCGCCCTGGGCCTCACGGAGGAAACCGACGCCCTGGTAATCGTGGTGTCGGAGGAGCGGGGGGAGGTCTCGCTGGCCTACCGTGGCGAATTCGAAGAGAACTTGGACAGGGTGAAGCTGCGAGATTCCATCACGCGCACCCTGCGGACCACCCGCGACCAAGATGCGATCCCCGATCGGCCTGCCGAAGCTCAGTCAGCTTAGCCTGCGAACCGTCTGGGAGCAGCCGGCGCTGCAGCGATTTATCACCCGTAACCTGGCGCTTAAGCTGCTGTCGCTGTTCCTTGCGGTGACCATCTGGGGTTTCATCGCGCCGCAGCGCCGGGGGGAATCCACGGAATTCAAATTCCAGTCGCCCCTGGTGCTGCGGAATATTCCGCCCAACATGGAGATCACCTCGGAGCTGCTGCAATCGGTCAGCGTCCTGGTGCGTACGCCGCGTAACCTGAGCAAGACGCTCAATCCGAACCTGTTCCAGGTGGGCATCGACCTGCGGAACCAGCTCCCCGGCACCTTCGATTATTCGCTCACCGAAAAGAACGTGACCTACGACAACGAGGTCTCGCCCGGTGGTCTGGAGGTGCTGCAGATCAGCCCTGCCCGGTTCTCGCTGGTGCTGGAGGAAGTCCTGGAGCGCACCGTCCCCATCAAGCTGCGGCTGATGGGCCGCGTGAGCGAGGGACTCATCATCGAATCGGCGGAGGTGGTGCCGGCCGAGGTCACGGTGGCCGGGCCGGCATCGGTCGTCGAAAACCTGGACTCCATCACGACGGAACCGCTGGACATTCAGGATTTGGACACGAACGTGGACATGCTGGCCTCACTTGAGATTCCCCACCATCAGGTGCGCATCCTCGATTCCGAGGACACCCTGTACATGGCGCAGATCAAGGTGGGCTTCACGCCCATGCAGGTGCTGCTGCTGGACGTTCCGGTAATTCTCGAGAACGCGGAGTTCGCCTACCAAACGAGCACCCAAACGGTGAACGCCCTGATCGTCGGGCCGCAGAGCGCCGTGGCCAACCTGAACAACGGCAACGTCTTCGCCGTGATCGACCTGTCCGAATATCCCCCGGGGGACTATCGGGCGCTCACGCCCAAAGTGGTCTTACCGGATCTGGTTACGGTAGTGGAGCAATGGCCCATCGTGGACCTATTCGTCTTGAAACGGAAAATCGGAGAATCGTAGACCGAACCGGAACGCATATCGCACCAGCCGGCGCGCGCGGCCCACGGAGCTGAGCCGCGGCGAACCGCGCCACACCCGGGGCTTCCCGGGCCGAGACGTGATAGACCCGCCCCGCGCCGGGGCGCGCGCGCACCTCACCGCCGAACGTGAAGGACGCAGAACATGTCGCGAGAGATCATCATCAATCAAGCCTTGCAGGAAACCCGCGTCGCCGTGATGGAGGGGGGCGTGGTCACCGAGCTGTACCACGAGCGGGAGCGGGAGCGGGGGGTGGTCGGCAACATTTACAAGGGCAAGGTGCTGAAGGTGCTCCCGGGCATGGAATCGGCCTTCGTCGACATCGGCTTGGAAAAGGCGTCCTTCCTCTACGTCGACGACGTGCTGCAGGATTTTTCGGTCTACGACGATTACGACGAGGGCAACGGGGATCGCCCGGCGCCGGTGCATTCCCACCCCAAAGGCAAGGACAAGCGCCCGCCTATCGACCAGTTGATCAAGGAAGGCCAGGAGATCTTGGTGCAGGTCTCCAAAGGGCCGATCGGCACGAAGGGCGCCCGAATCACCGGCCACATCTCGTTGCCCGGCCGCAACCTGGTCTTCATGCCGACCATGGAAAACGTAGGGGTCTCCCGCCAGATCTCCGACGATTCGGAGCGGCAGCGGCTGAAGTCCATCGTCAACAATCTCAAACCCGACAAATCCGGGTTCATCATCCGCACCGTGGCGGAAGGTCGCGCGGAGGAAGAGTTCCGCTCCGACATCAATTTCCTGCTGTCCCTGTGGGACACGATCCTGCAGCGCTACAACGAATCCAAAGCACCCGCGGAAGTCTACCAGGACCTGTCCATCACCTTCCGGGTGATCCGCGACCTGCTCTCCCGGGACGTGCGGCGGCTGGTGGTGGACGACGACGAGGCCTTTGGCGATATCAATCGGTTCCTACGGGCGTACCTGCCCCGCTACGCCTCGATTCTCGAGCGGCACCGGCGGCGGGAACCGGTGTTCGAGCATTACGGGGTGGAGGAGGTGATCGACCGGGCGTTGAGCCAGAAAATCTGGCTGAAATCCGGGGGATACCTGGTCATCAACCAAACCGAAGCGTTGACGGCGGTGGACGTCAACACGGGGCGCTACGTGGGCAAGGCCAGCCACGAGGAGACGATCCTCAAGACCAACCTGGAGGCGGTTCAGGAGCTGGTCTATCAACTGAAGCTGCGGAACATCGGCGGCATTATCATCATCGACTTCATCGATATGGAGAGCTCGCAGAACCGCCAGCGGGTGTACCAGGCGCTCAAGGAGGAGCTGAAGCACGACAAGGCGCGCAGCAAGATTCTCCAGATCAGCGAAATCGGGCTGGTGGAGATGACCCGGAAACGGGACCGGGAAAACCTGGAGCGGCTGCTTTCCGCGCGGTGCCCGTACTGCAGCGGAACGGGGCGCATCAAGTCCATGTCCACTATCGTCTTCGAGATGTTCCGGGAGATCGACCGCTACCGGCAGCAGAACCGCAAGCCCAGCGGACTGACCGTCAACGTGCACCCGGATATCGCCGACTACCTGCACGATGAGGAGCGCGAAACCCTGGAGCGGTTGCAGGGGGTCCTGGGACAGCGGATCAACGTGCGGGCGGTCGACTCGTTCCATCATGAGCAGTTTGAGATCTTCGAATTCTAGCGCCGCCATCGCCGTTCCGCGCCGCTTGCACGTGGAGCGGGAGCAGGCGGGCGAACGGCTGGACAAGTGGCTCAGCGCCCAGAGCGGGATTCATTCCCGCGAGATGGCGCGGCGGCTGATCCTGGAGGGTGCGGTGCGGCTGAACACCGCGCCGGCGGAGCCTTCCTCGCGGGTGCGCCCGGACGACCTGGTGGAGTATTCCGTGCCGCCGCCCCGGCCCCTGGACCTGGTGCCGGAGGCTAAGCCCCTGGACGTCCTTTACGAGGACGACGCGCTGCTGGTGCTGAACAAGCCCCCCGGGGTGGCGATGCACCCCAGCCCCGGCCACGGCACGGGCACGCTGGTGCACTTTCTGCTGGCCCACTGCCGCAACCTGTCCGGGATCGGCGGGGCGCAACGGCCGGGGATCGTCCACCGGCTGGACAAGGACACCTCGGGCGTGCTGGTGGTGGCCAAAACCGACCGCGCGCACCAGGGGCTGGCAGCCCAGTTTAAGGCCCACTCCATCGAGCGCTCCTACATGGCCCTGGTCGTGGGTGCGCCGGAACGGAATCGGGGAACGGTGGACCTGCCCCTGGGGCGGGATCCGCGCCACCGGCTAAAGCAGATGGTGCGCCCCGACGGCAAAAGGGCGGTGACCCATTGGCGGGTGGAGCGCCGGCTGGCCCCCTTCGCGCTGATGCGGATGGAGCTGGAGACGGGGCGCACCCACCAGATCCGGGTGCACCTGGCCCACATCGGCCTGCCCGTTTTAGGCGATCCGCTGTACGGGCGGGGCCGCCACCGGGGGTTGGAGCTTCCGGATCAATTGATGGAGAATCTGAACACCTTCCGGCGGCAGGCGTTGCACGCGGGGGCCCTCGGCTTCGAGCATCCGGAAAGCGGCGTGTGGCTGCGCTTCCGTTCGCCGCTGCCGGAAGATTTCCGCCGCCTCACCGGTTGGATTTCGGGCAGGTCCGCCGAAATTCCGTGACCGCCTTTCCACCCGAGCGATGGATGCGGTTTCCGGGCCTCCCCAGCTTCCGGCGAAGCCGGCGGGGCGCCCGCATCGACGAGGTTTTATGAGAGAAGTCGAGTTCGTTTCGCCGTTTCAGCTTACCGAACTCCAATCCGGGATCGGACGGGAGCAGTTCCCGCCCCTCCGCCGAGTGACGCAGTCGTTCCCGCGGGAATCGGAGCCCGACGTGCCGGGCGCCGTGCGGCGGGCCCTGGAACCCTTCCTGCCCAACGTCAAGCCGGGCGCGCGGATCGCCGTCACGGCGGGAAGCCGGGGCATCGTGCGGCTGCCGGAAGTGACCCGCGAGGCGGTACGCTGCCTGTCGGAGGCGGGAGCGAAGCCCTTCATCGTCCCGGCCATGGGCAGTCACGGCGGGGCGAGCGCGGAGGGGCAACAGGCGCTGCTGGCCAATCTGGGCATCTCCGAGCAAACCGTCGGGTGCCCGGTGGTGAGCGGCATGGAGACGGTGCAACTGGGCACGACCTCCCACGGCTTTCCCGTGTACATGGACCGCAACGCCGCTCAGGCCGACGCCATTTTACCGATCAACCGGGTGAAGCCCCATACCAGCATCGTCGGACCCGTGGAAAGCGGATTGTGTAAGATGCTCGTGATCGGCCTCGGCAAGCAGGCGGGCGCGGACCGCATCCACAAGCAGGCGCTGAAAGTGCCCCTGGGCGAGCTGGTGCTGGAGGGCTCCAAGATCATCGTCGAATCCCCCCAAGTGACCCTCCTGGGCGGCCTGGCGGTGGTGGAGAACGCCCACAAGGAAATCGCCCGGATCGCCGGGCTGGCCCTGGACGATCACGCGCGCCTCGTGGCGGAGGAGGGGAAGCTGCTCGACGAGGCGAGGCGGCTCATGCCCCGGCTGCCCTTCGAGGAGATCGATGCCCTGATCGTCGAGGAAATCGGCAAGAACGTCAGCGGCACCGGCATGGACACCAACGTCATCGGGCGCAAGGAGGGCGTGGACCGCCCACGCATTGGGGCGATCTACGTCCGCGGGCTCACCGAGGAGACCCACGGCAACGCCCACGGGGTGGGCATGGCCGACGTGATCCCGCGGAGACTGCTGTCACACTTCGACCTCAACGCCATGTACATGAACGCCTTTACCAGCCGCCGCATGGCCCAGTCGAAGATTCCGCTGCTGACGGAAACCGACCTCCAGGCCCTGCAGGTGTGCATGGGGTTCCGCGAGGACGAGGCGCCCGATTCGGCACGGCTGGTGTGGATCCGCAATACGGGGCGGCTCGGCGAGTTGCTGGTCTCCCGGGCCCTGTTGCCTGAGGTGGAGGCCAATCCACTGCTGGAGGCACTGCCGGGCGAGGTGCCCCTGGTGTTCGACGCGGAAGACGGGCTGGCCTCCCCCTGGGATTGAACCACCGCATCCGATCGCCGGGGCGGCCCGCTCGGGCCACGCCGATCGAGGGGCCGCGCCCCGTTGCAACCGCTCATGGATGGGCATTTCCCGAGGCCGATGTCATGCCTCCCTGGCTGCGCCTTCCGGTGGCTGTCCCCATTGCCCTGGGCCGAAATGCGCCCGGGCGCCGCCGGGCC
>JAPUJL010000059.1 GCA_027296185.1 SAR324 cluster bacterium
GAATCCGGGCCGCGGCTGCGGATCGCCTACTTCTTCGATAACCTGCGGAACCCCTCGCCGGCGGATTGGCTGGAGCGGTTCCGCCGCGGGTTCCCCCACTCCGCGGCACCCGCGCGGGTGAGCTTCGCCGAGCGTACGCGGTCCGACTGGGCCACGGCCTGGCGCGAGCACTTCTCTCCGGTTCCGGTGGGCGGCGGCTGGCTGGTTTGCCCGCCGTGGCAGCGCGGCGAAGGGAACGGCGGCTGGCGCGGGCGGCGGCGGATCGTGATCGATCCCGGGCAGGGCTTCGGCACCGGCCGCCATGCGAGCACGGCGTTGGCCCTGGAACTGCTGGAGGACAGGCTGGGGAGCGGCCCGGCCCCGCGGTGGCTGGTGGACGTGGGCACGGGCTCCGGCATTCTGACGATCGCCGCCCGCCTGTCAGGCGCGGGGCGGGCCGTGGCCCTGGACATCGATCCCGCGGTATTCGACGATGTGCGGCGCAATGCCCGGCTCAACGGCATCGAGTCCGGCATCGCCCTGGCTCGTGGCGGCCCCGAGTGCCTGCGCGGCTCGGCGCCGCTGGTGCTTGCGAACCTCGTCATGCCGCTGCTGCTGGAAGTCTCCGAGTCCCTGGCGGGACTCACCGCGCCAGGCGGGTCGCTGATCGTCAGCGGCGCCCTGGAGGAGGAGCGGCCGGCGCTGACGGCGGGGTACGAGGCGCTCGGCCTGCGGCTGGAAGCCATACGGGAGCGGGAGGGCTGGATCGCCGCCCACTTTATCCAACCATCCTGAGTGCAAACGATGGCCACCAAGACGGTCAGCTTCGAGGAAGCGCTGAAAAAACTGGAAGAGTCGGTAAACAAGCTCGAGGAAGGCTCGCTCGGGCTGGAGGATTCCCTGAAAACCTTCGAGGAGGGGATTCAGTGGAGCCGGCACTGCCACAATCGGCTTGCGGAGGCCGAAAAGCGCGTGGAGATTCTGCTCAAGACCGACAAGGAAGAGTTGGTGCAGGTCGCCTTCGATCTGGACGACGAGGACTGATCAACCCAGCCCCTCGCGCTTGACGACCTCCCGCAGATAGGCCGCGAACTCCTCCCGGAACTCCTCCCGGTGCAGGCCCGATTCGACGATGGCCTGTAGATAGCCCATGGGCGTCCCCACATCGAGCAGCTTGCCCTCGAAGCGTTTCACGACCACCTGTCCCCGCGACGCCATCAGATTGATCGCATCGGTCTGGGTGAATTCCCCCGCACCCTGGAAGGCTTCCTTCGTCTCGCGCAGCGCCGGAAACAGCTCGGCGGTGTACAGGTAGCGCCCGAAAGCCACCACACGGCTGGGCTCGGTGCCGGGGGCCGGTTTTTCCACCATGGCCCGCACTGTCTCCACGCCGTTCTCCATCCGGGAATCCACGACGCCGTAGCGCGAGACGTCCCGATCCAGCACCTCCTGCCCGGCCAGCACGGTCTTGTGGGTGCGCTCGTGGAGCTCGGCCAGTTGGCCGGAGAGCGAGGGTCCGGTGAGCAGCAGGTCGTCCGGGTAGGCCACAACGAAGGGCGCGTCGCCGACGAACGGCTCGACGGACAACAACGCGTCGCCGGTGCCGGCCATGCGCTGCTGCCGCAGGAAGAAAACGTTGACGTCGGGCGGACGAATCTTGGCCAGCTTGGCTTCGCTGCCCTCCTGGGCGAGGATGCGCTCCAATTCCACTTCCCGGTCGAAGTAGTCCTCGAGGGATTTCTTGCGGCGCGAGGTGACGATCAGGATGTCGCGGATCTTCGCTTCCGCCATCTCCTCGACGATGTAGTGAATCGTCGGGATGTCGACCAGCGGAAACATCTCCTTGGGTATGGTCTTGGTGCCCGGGAGAAACCGGGTGCCGTATCCGGCGGCGAGGATGACGCCTTTCATGGGGCTGTGCTCCGAGAGCGCCGGCCCGGGGCCGGCTGGGCGCGCTAGTACCTAATGTGAAACCTTCGCGTATCCATGAACACACGTAAATCGTTGATTCAAAGGGTGAAGGATTGCCAATGATTGTGCGCGAATCTTCGACGCGAAGGTCTAGGCCCACCGGCGGGCGGTGCGCGGACGCAGCGGCCGCGCCGCTTCAGAACCCCACGGAACGTCCGGCTGCGGGTGAAGATTGCGATTCTAGCATCAAAACAGGATCCAGAATGCCAACGCAAGATAGACCGCGATTCCCAAAATGTCGTTGACCGTGGTGAGGAACGGACCGGTCGCCAGGGCCGGGTCGAGGTCGATCCGCTCCAAAGCCATGGGAATGGTGGTGCCGATCAGCGCCGCGGCGGCGATGCCCGCCGCCGTCGCCAGGCCGACGGTGAATCCGATCCGCCAGTCGCCGGTGAGGAGGCCCACCGCCCCGATCAGCAACACGGCGAACAGGACGCCGATGCCCAGCGAGACCCCCAACTCCCGCCGCATGCGGCGCCAATACTGGTCCAGCCGCACCTCGCCCGTCGCCAGGCCCCGAATGACCAGGGAAGAGGATTGAATGCCCGTGTTGCCGCCCATGGCCATCACGAGGGGGATGAAGAAGGCGAGCTGGGGCATGGCCACGAAAAACTCCTCGAAGCGGTGCATGATCATCGCCGAGACGAACAGACCGCCCAGAGCGAACAGCAGCCACGGGGAGCGGTGGCGGATGGAGGCACGGATCGAGAGATCGGTCACATCTCGGGCTCCGGCACCCACCAGCTGGGCCACGTCCTCGGCGAATTCGTCGTGAATCACGTCCACCACGTCGTCGACGGTGATCCTTCCGATCAACCGTTGCCGATGATCCACCACCGGCACGCTGACCAGGTCTCGGTCCCGCACGATGCGGCTCACCTGCTCCTGATCCATGTCCGCTATCACCGACACCACCCCGGTGGTCATCAGGCCGCGCACCGTCTCATCCGATTGGGCCAGCAGCATTTTCCAGACGGGGATCACCCCCAGCAGAACACCCGTCTCGTCCACGACGTAGATGGAGAAGAACTCGTCCAAATCCACCTGCTCCACGTAGCGGCGGATATCCTCCAGCGCCTCACCGACGCTCTGCGCCGCCTTCACCCGCACCAGGTCCGGATCCATGATGCGGCCGGCGGTCTCCTCTCCGTAGCTGAGGAGGTTGGTCAGGTCCTTCCGGCGCGCCGGCTCCAGCGCCGCCAGCACGGCCGCCGCGCGATCCGGCTCGAGAAAGGCGATCACTTGGGCCGCGTCGTCCGGCTCCATCTCCTCGAGGAGGTCCTGCAGGTGATCGTCGGGGATTTGGGGCAACAGGGAGAGCAGGGTGGGCTCGCTCAGCACGGGCAACAGCTCCGCGGCGCCGTCGTCGCCCATCATTTCCACCAGAAACCGCTGTTCCTGACCGGTGAAGTGAAACAGGGCGCCCGACAGTTCGACGGGTTCCGATTCGGCCAAGAGCTCGTGCAGGGGCTTGGCCGCATGCTCCCGCATCAGTTGCTTGATCCGCTCGTGGAGCGGCGGGTCTTTTTGGAGTGCCATGGGTGTGCCCGCTTCCAACCGGTTGAATGCAAAACGACGGACAGGCATGTGCCCGTCACCGGAAGCCGCAACGCCGGCCGGCGGGCCTTGCGGCCAGCCATGCACCCCGGGGCACCGGCTCCGGCCGAAGGCCGGGAAAGCCGATCCATCGTGCCGGGCCGCCTTCTGCCGCCGCACCCGCAGACTGGGACTTCCGCGGAGCGCGGGGATGGATCAGGGCTTCTTCTGGTAGACGTTGCGGTAGTAGGCCTCGGCGGAGGTCTCGGTGTCGTCCGAGTCGATGTAGAATCCGAGCACCACGGCTTCTTCCGGCTCGAACCCGTGAAGCCGCTTGAAATCCTCGTAGATGTTGCGGCTTTCTTTGTACCACTCGCCGACCTTGTCGGTGTCCGCCGCCCGAAGAATGACGTACTTGGTATCCGTGTTGGCGACGCTGGTTCCCTCGGTGCCCACGGGCCCCTCGTTTTCGAACAGGTAGCAAAGCGAGACGTCGACCGTCCCGTAAAAGGTGGGGTCGTACCCGATGCAGACATTGCCCGCCTGATCGTCCTTGTCCCCGTCGCGGACGTCGCCACCCTTGGGCAGTTGAGTGACCCGCCATTCCCATTCCAGGATCGGCCAGTCCTGGAGCTGAAACTCGTCCTCGATCCCCACGAGGCCGGAGCCGTCCTCGCCTGTCTTGAGGTGTATGTAGTGCTCCTCCTCGCTGTTGTGCACGAACTGGAAGAAATCGACGCTGAGCCGCGTCGACCAAGGCTCGGGAGCCTCGTCGGGCTCGTAGGTGCGGGTAAAGTCGTCCAGCCGGCGCACCTCCCCGGCCCATGCCGCACCGCCGGCCAGGAGCAGACCCGCCACCATCGCGGCGGTGGCAACCCTCACCGCGGCCCCCAATGCTGACCACCGCCCCCATTCGCCGGGGCGGAGCCCCGCATCCGGGATCCTCCGTCCCTCGCGCCGTAGACCGGCGTTCAAGTGGTTGTTCATGACGATCCTCGCAACGAACGGATTAGGAAGAACAGGCCCAGCCCCACCAGCGCCGCGCCGACCACCCACAACAACCCGCCCACGAGCCCCCGCACCAGCCACAGCACCACGGCCAATCCGATGGCGATCGCCCCTTCCAGGTATTGGCGGTTGTAGATCTGATACCCCCCGTAGGCCGCCACGGCCAC
>JAPUJL010000006.1 GCA_027296185.1 SAR324 cluster bacterium
TCAGCGGACGGCATAGCGCTCGACGAAGTCCTCGTTGACCGTCACGCCGAGCCCGGGGCGGTCGGGAATGGCGATCTCGCCGTCGCGGGCGACGATCGGCTCCGCGGCCAGTTCGTGCTGCAGGGGATTGGGACCGAGGGAATACTCCACGATGAACGCGCTCGGAACGGCCGCGCACACCTGCAATCCCGCCGAAAACATCAACGCTCCGCCCCACAGGTGCGGGGCCAGGCCGATCTGGTAGGCATCGGCGAGGGCGGCGATGCGCATGCCCTCGGTGATGCCGCCGCAGATGGCCAAGTCCGGCTGGAAGATGTCCACGGCGCTCAGCTTGGCCAAATCGAGAAAGTCGAAGCGGGTGAATTCGCTTTCGCCGGCGGAAATGGGGATGTCCGTCGCGGCGCGCACCTCCGCGCAGCCGGCCTTGTTGTCGGAGGAGACCGGCTCCTCGAACCAGGCGAGCCGGCAATCGGCCGCCTCGCGGCAGAAGCGCTTGGCCTCGGCGACGCTGAAGGTGCCGTGGGCGTCCACCATCAGGCCGATCTCCTCGCCCAGGGCCCGGCGGGCCGCACGGGCGCGCCGCACGGAGGTCATCACGTCGCCGTCCATCACGCCCACGCGCATCTTCACCGCTCGGAAGCCGCCCTGCTCCACGTAACCCATGAGCTGATCGCCAATGCCGTGCTCGTCCGCCCAGCCCCCCGAGGCATAGGCCGGCAGCCGCTCGTGGAGTTTGCCCCCCAGCAGCCGGTACACCGGCACCCCCAGCGAGCGGCCGAGGATATCCCACAGCGCCATGTCGATGCCGCTGATGGCGGAGATGGTCGTGCCCCGCCGCCCGAGGATGGGAAAGGTGCGCCCCCGCGACAGGGCGTAGTGGGCGCGGGAGCCATTGTACAGGGTCTCCCAGTGGCGGGCCGGATCGCGGGGGTCCTGCCCGATCAGTTGCGGCGCCAACTCCTCCTCGATGGTGGTGACCAGCGCCCGCTGGCCCCCCAGGCTCCCGACGGTCGACTTGGCCTCGCCGTAACCGGTGATTCCCTCGTCGGTTTCCACCTTGACCAGGGTGGTGTTGAAGGAGTCGTTGCGGCCGAAGTCGCTCACCGACACCCGGTCGGCGGGAATCGGTACCTGCAGCCAGGTGGCGGAAATGGCGGTGATCTTCATCGGTGGGGACTGGCCCCCGCGCATTGGGCTCCGGCGCCATGGAGCCCCGGGGCCGGGGAGGCTCCGGGGTGGGTCACTTGAACATGGAGAAGGTGATTTCCTTGGAAGTCATGAACTCGAGGAGCGCCGGCGTGCCGTCCTGGGTTTTATCGATGCCGCGCTTGATGGCCGGGACGATCTCGCCCGGATCGGTCACCCGCTCCCCGTGCCCGCCGAACGCCTTCGCCATGTCCGCATAGTTGCCGGATATGTCCGTGCTGCGGAATTTCTCGGTGGAGATGGGCATGATCGGCAGCTCGATAGCCATGGAGTGGTTGTTCAGGAGGATCGAGAGGATGGGGATGCGCTCGCGCACCGCCGTCTCGAAGTCCATCCCCGTGAAGCCGATGGCCGCGTCGCCCCACACGTTGATGCACAGCTTGCCCGGGTGGGCCAGCTTGGCCCCCATGGCCAGCCCCAGCCCATAGCCGAGTTGGGTGGACTTGCCCCAGCCGATGTAGCTCATGGGCGTCACCGTCTCCCAGAAGGGGGAGATTTGGTCCCGCGGGCTGCCGGCATCGTGGGTGATGATCGTGTTGGCCCGATCCACGGTGTGCATGAGGTCCCAGATTACCCGGTAGGGCGAGAGGGGCACCTCGTCCGAGGTCAGGCGCGGGCGCCATTCCGCCAGCCACGGCTGCTTGACCTCCTGGATTTCCTTCTCCACCCCGGCCCGTATGCCGCGCGTCTTGCCTCCCAGGCGATCCTTCACCTCGGCGATCAGGGCGTCCAGCGTGAGCTTCGCATCCCCGATCAGGGCGTGGTTCACGGTCACCTCGTTGTTGAGGTCCGCAGGGTCCAAGGTGGCCTGGATAATCGTCTTGCCTTGGGGCATGGCCACGCCGTAGCTGGTGCGGGTGAAGCTGCACCCGATCCCCAGAATCACGTCCGCGGCCTGCAGGAAGTGGTGTACCGGCGCGGGTAGCGACCGCCCCCCGGAGCCCAGGGACTGGGGATGGTTCTCCGGGAACGCGCTTTTGCCCTGCAGGCTGGTGGTCACCGGAGCCTCCAGCAGCTCGGCGAACTCGCGCAGCTCGTCCCACGCCCGGGCATAATGGACGCCCTGCCCGGCGTAGATCACCGGCCGCTTCGCGTCGATCAACACCTGTGCCACTTCCGCCACGGCCTCCGGGTCCGGCGCCGAGCGGGCGACGGGCGCCGGCTGGTAGTCGTTGGGCGGCTCCACTTCCTCCCGCAGCACGTCCTGGGGCAGCTCGAGCATCACCGGCCGCGGCCGGCCGTTCTTCACCTGCGTGAAGGCCCGGCGCATCGCCGCGGGAATGGCGGCGCCGAAGGGCACCTGCTCGCACATCTTCGTGACGTGCTGGAAGTTCAGGTAAGCGTTGAAGTGGGGCGGCACCATGTTCACCTTCCGGTCGTAGCCGGAGGGCAGCACCAGCAGGGGCACCGAATCGCTGTAGGCCTGGGCCACGCCGCCGAAGCTGTTTTCCGTGCCGGGCCCGAACTGCATGACGAACACGCCGATCCGCCGGCCGGAGGTCGTCCGGCTCACCGCATCGGCCATGTGCAGTCCCGTGCGCTCCTGCCGCACGATGATCGTGCGGATATCCGCCTCGGCGGCCGCCTCGATGATGGGGTTGACCGGATAGGCTATGAGGAATTCCACCCCCTCCCGTTTCAGTATTTCCGCGACCGCGGCAGCGCCGTTCATAGGTTCTCCAGTCGGTAGGGGGGATGCGAAGCGCGCGGTTCCGCGCGTAAGGCCGTCGCGACGCTAACACGCCGCCCCAGGGCAGTCAAAGTGGGTGCGTGCGGTTTCGCGAAGGTTTTGGGATCGGCGGAAAGGCTGCTCCAGGCCGCAACCAACTCGAGCGCGTCGTCCCGGGGTTGCGGTAAGCGGCCCGGGCGCGGCGCATCAGCCGCCGGCGATGGAGGGGATGATGTGGATCACGTCGCCGGTATCGACGGGTGTCTCCAGGTCGGCGGCGTAGCGGATGTCCTGATCGTTCACGTAGATGTTGACGAAGCTGCGCAGCTGCCCCTTCTCGTCGTACAGGTGCTCGCGAAGCTGCCCGAACTGCTCGAACAGGCTGTTGAACGCGTCCTGCACGGTGCCCCTGGGGACGTCGACCATCTGTTGATTGTTGGTGAAGCCCTGCAGGGCCGCCGGAATTTCCACTTGTGCGCTCATGAGTTCTCCCAAGGGGTCGAGTTGTTGTCCGGCCCTATTCAACCGCCGCACGGGGAAATCTGTCAAGTTTGTGCGGACCGATCGTCCCAGAACCGGTCGCTCAAGTACTTGGTGCCGTTGTCGGGCAGCACGGTGACCACCACCCCCTCCGGATTGCGCTCCGCCACCTTCGCCGCCACGGCCAGCGCCGCCCCGGAGGAGATGCCGAGCAGCAGCCCCTCATTGCGCGCCGCGGCGATGACCCAGCGGTAGGCCTCCTCGGTGCGGACGCTCATCTTCTCGTCGGCAAGCGCCGGGTCGTAGATTTCCGGCACGATGGCGCTGCCCATGTGCTTCATCCCCTCCAGGCCGTGGAAGGCTGAATCGGGCTGCACCTCGATCAGGGTCACCGCCGGGTTGCGCGATTTCAGGTAGCGCCCCGTCCCCACGAACGTGCCCGAGGTGCCCAGCGTCGCCACAAAGTGGGTCACGCGGCCCTGAGTCTGGGCCTCGATCTCCGGTCCGGTCGATTCGAAGTGGGCCTTCCAGTTGGCCGGGTTGCTGTACTGGTCGCCGTAAAAGTAGCGCTCCGGCTCCGCCCCATAGAGCTCCCGCGCCTTGAGGATCGC
>JAPUJL010000060.1 GCA_027296185.1 SAR324 cluster bacterium
TTAGCCCCTATCTCAATTCGGCCCACATCCTGGCACCGCCCCGCCGCTGGCTGGAGAGGGTTTTGCAGGAGGACTGCAGTTGGCATTTCTTCCGGCTGCGCTACAAAAACCTCCTGCGCAACCGGTACCAGGCCGAACCGGAGCGCTTCCACGCGCTGCTGGGGAAATCGGCGGGCGATCGGCGGCTGGTGCTCACCTGCCATTGCCTCACCCTCCTCTGCCACCGGGAAATCGCCAAGGAGTTCCTTGAGCGGCTCCGCGCGCAACAGGCCGATCCCGCGGCGCACGTGCCTCCCGGCTTTATCGCCCACCTGCGTAGCCGGCCCGCCGAGGCGCTGCAGGCCGCGCAAGGCTAGGCGCCCGGGCCGATATTTCCCTCTTTTGCCACCCCGCTTTTTTCCGTACACTGACAAGAGCTACCCGCGTTCCCGCGCTCCCTGCGCGGGGACGCCCGCGGCGCCGCTGGGCGATGGGGCATGCCCCCGGCCGGCCGCGGTCATCCTTCGCGCCCCGGAGGCCGCCTTTGGAATTATTGCTGGAATCCACGCTGATGGACGCCTATCCCTTCAAGCATGTGCGCTGGGAGAACGGGCTGGAAGCGCTGCTCATCCACAATCCCATCAGCCCGGTCGCCGCCTACCTTACCCACTACAGCGTCGGCAGCGCCCAGGAGACGGACCGCCAGCGGGGACTGGCGCACTTCTTCGAGCACATGATGTTTCGGGAAACCGAAACCTTGCGGGATGGAGACTTCGACCGGATCATCGCCGAATCGGGCGGGGTGGGGCTCAACGCCTTCACTTCCTACGACACGACGGCCTACCACGTGAACGTCCCCTCCTCGAAGCTGGAGCGCGTGATCGAACTCGAGGCGGATCGGATGGTCAACCTAGTGCTGAGCCCCGAGCTGATCGAGCGGGAACGGGGCGCGGTGCTGGGCGAGATCCAGATGTACAAGGACATGCCCTCCGAGCAGTTGTGGAACACGGTGATGGAGTCGGCGTTTCCGGCCCATCCCTACCGCCATCCGATCGTCGGGTACCGGGAGCAGGTGGCCGCCTTCGAGATCGAGGACTTCGCCGCCTTCTACCGGGCGCACTACGCTCCCAACCGGGCATTCGTGGTGATCGCCGGGCAGTTCGACGAGCCGGCCCTGTTGCAGGCTCTGGAGCGGGGGTACGGCTCCCTCGAGCCGGGCCTGCCGCGGCCCGCGGATGCCCCGCCGGACCCACCACTGGCGGAAACGCGGCGGGTGAACATCCACCACGACAAGATCACCACCGATTCCCTGGTGATCGTGGCCGCCGCGCCGGGCATGCGCGACCCGGATATCCCGGCGTTGCAGGCCCTGTCCGTGCTTCTCTCCGGAGGTCAGTCCTCGCCGCTGTACCGCCGCCTGGTGCTGGAGGGGCTGGCCACCCATGCCTCGGCCACGGTGTTGGACGTGGATTGGATGCTCTCCTCCCCGGGGCTGTTCCTGATCGAGGTGGGCATGCAGCACGGCATCTCCGCCGAGCAGGGGGAGCGGGCCGTTGACGAAGTGCTCGACCGCATCCACTCCGAGGGGATCGCCCCGGAAGAGTTCGAGCGCACCGCGAACCAGGTGCACCTCTCCCGCTATACCGGCCTGCGGAGCAACATGGCGGTCGCCCGCTACCTGGGCGGATTCGGCGTTGTGTGCGGCGATCCGCTCTTCGGGGAAAGGCTCGCCGAGGAGATGGAGCGGGTGACCCCCGACCAGGTCATCGACGTGCTCGAACGGTACGTGAGGGGCGCGCCGCGGGTAGTCGTGGTGCAAAGCCCGAGCGAGGCCGCTCACCGATGAAATTCCTCCACCGCCAGGCGCCCGCCTTTCCGCTGACCCAGCTCGTGGCGATCTTTCCGCGGACGGGGGTCTGCCTCGATCCCCCCAACAAGCAGGGGCTCACACGCCTCACCACGCGGATGTTGTTCACGGGGGCGGGCGGCATGAGCCACAACGAGTTCAACAGCCGCACCGAGCGCCTGGGCGCCAGCACCGCCGGCTCGTTGGCCAACGACCATTTCACGTTGCGCCTGGCCACCCTGACCGCCAATCTGGATGCGGCGCTCGATCTGTTTCTCACCGCCATCACCCAGCCCAACCTGGACGAAGAGGAGTTCCGGCGGTTGCGGGAGGAGGTGCACAGCACCTGGATCTCCGACCGGGAAGAGCACAAGCAACTGCGCGCGCAGGAAGTGTACATGCGCCGCATCTACGGCGGGTCGCCCACCGGCTATCAGACCGACGGCACCGGCGCGGGCATCCGCAACGTGACCATCGACGACGTCCGCACCCATTACGGACGGCTTTACGAGCGGGCCGAGCCCGTGCTGGCCGTGCTGACCGACCTGCCTCGGGCAGAGGCCCAGCGGCGGATCGCCGACCGTTTCGACATTCATGCGAAGCCGCCCGACGGCGCGCCCTATCCGTGGGACGAGTTCGGCGCCGCGCGCCCCGAAGGACGCCAGATCGCCATCGTCCCCGACCCCGACACCCAAACCGACGAGTTGATCGCCGGCGCCTTCAGCGCGGGCGAAAACGATCCGGAATGGCACGTTCACCGCCTGATCGCGTTGATCTTCGGCGGCGACATGAACTCGCGCCTGTTCCGCGTGATCCGCGGGGAGCACGGGTATTCCTACGGCGCGTCGTGCTGGTACGAGTCGGCCCGGGGCTACAGCCCGCGAGACCAGATTTCGCCGTTCACCATGTACACCTTCCCCACCACCGAGCACACGGGCGAGGCCTTGCCCATGCTCATCTCGCTCTACGAGGAGTTTGTGGAGAAGGGCGTGGGCGAAGACGAGCTGGCGCTGGCCAAGAAAACCCTGATCCACTCCCACCCCTTCCTGCGCGACACGCCCCAAAAGCAGCTGTCTCTCGATTGCGACGAGGCGCTCTACGGCATTCCCACCGACGAAGACGACACCAATCGCCGCAAGATCGAAAGCGTGACGCCGGAGGACATTTCCCGCGTGTTGCGCGAGCGCCATCACCCCGAAAGCCTGACGCTGGTGATGCTGGGCGATCCACGGCGCCTGGAGCCGCTCGCCGAGCGGATTCCCGGGGTGGGAAGGATCGACCTGGTGGAGTATCCCCCGCCGCTCCAGCCCGCCTGAAATCGTCATGGGCGAAACCACCTGCATCGTGCTTAACCCTTCCGGGCACGGCCGGGCCACCGGCCGGGCGTGGCAGTCCTGCCAGCGCCGCTGCCTGCGGGAGCTGGCGCCGGTGGAGATCTCCGTCGTGAAGAACGCCCAGGAGGCCAAGGAAGCGGCGCGGGAGGCCGCCCTGCGCGGCTTCGAAAAGGTCGTGGCCGTCGGCGGAACCGCGACGACCCACGGCGCGCTCAACGGGTTGATGACCCTGGCGGCGGATCACCGCAAGGCGACCAAGTTCGGCGTGCTCTCCCTGGTGCGCGCCCAGGAGTGGTCCCGGACGCTGCGGATGCCCCGGGAGCTGAACCGGCAGTTGGAGGCGATCCGGGCGGGGCACGTGCTGCCCTTCGACGTGGGCCGGGCCGACTGCCTGGACGATGAGGGCCGGCCGCTCACGCGCTACTTTCTCAATGGCGCTTGCTTCGGCATCAGCACCCGCCTGCGCCACGACCTGCAACTGACCCAGCAAGATCCGGCCGAGGGCCTGAGCGCCATGGCCCGCTCGCTGCGGCTGCTGCTGTCCAAGGAGGACCCTTGGGTGCGGATGGTGCAGGGAGGGCGGGAAATCTACCGCGGGCCGTGGGTGGCCGGGCTGCTTATGGTGGGCCGTTACTATCCCTGGTTCGGGGAGGTCGCTCCCCGGGCCGATCCGGTGGACGGCTCCCTGGATTTGGTCGGCGTCACCGGCCGGCTGGGACTGCGCAGCCTGGCCATGCTATCGGGGTTGTTTCCGTGGCGGCGTGGCCACCGGCGGGATTTCACCATCGACAAGGGCGTGCGGTTCACCGCCACGGACATTACCGGCCCGGTCTATCTGGAACTGGACGGGATCGCGGTCGGCACCCTGCCCGCCACCTTCACTCTGCTTCCTCGGCAGATCTCGATGATCGTGCCCTCCGTACCGGTGCGCACGATGAAGCCCCATTTCAAGTCCATCTCCGAGTTGGCGGAAGGACCCGTCGCAGCGGAGCACCTCAAGGCCGGTTGGGGCCACTGAAAAGCGGGAGCGGGATTCCGGCTCGCTACGCTCCGCTTTGCGCCCTCAAGCTTCCGTCCGCGAGCGTTCCTCCGACGCCCTGGCGAGGGAGCGTTGGGCCTTGGCGACCGACCGGAAGCGGCGGGCCAAGTACAGCACGTAGGCGCCGAAAGTCAGCCCCCAAATGCCGTAAGCGGAGAACACGTATTCCCAGTTGTCGGGCATCGAATTCTCGTGGCTGGATTGGCGCGGCGCTTGTGTAGAAAGCCGGCCGGCGGTAGCCGGCGATGGGCCGGGCGCCGGTTCAAGCGCGGCGGTCCTTGCGCGTCCGGCGATTGATATTGCGGCGCTCCGATGCACG
This sequence comes from SAR324 cluster bacterium, assembly GCA_027296185.1. Classification (GTDB taxonomy): domain Bacteria; phylum SAR324; class SAR324; order SAR324; family JACQKK01; genus JAPUJL01. Next base: position 4,518 of record JAPUJL010000060.1, read on the forward strand.
CCGGTCGGCGATCACCTCACCGATGCCGGCGGCGCGGCGATTGGCGATGGGCCGCCTGGGGTCGCGCCGCTCGTGTCCGTGGCGCCGCCCCTCGGCGGCGGGCGGGGATTGCGCCTCCCGCTTGGGGGCCGCGGGCGGTTTCGCCTCGGCCGCAACTGCGGATTCTTCCGGCTTGGCTTGCCGCCGCTGCCGCTGTCTGTGGTCCTTTCGGGTGCCGCGGCGCTGGGCGGTGCGGCGTCCCTCGGCGGAGCGCAGGTTCGGCGCAGGAGGTTTGCCCCCGCCGGAGTCCGCTTCGGTTGTCTTCTCGTCGGCCATCTCGTCCGCACGCTGACCCCCCTCCCTGAAAACGTCATGCTGTCTTAGCATGGGCGCCGGAGCGGATAAAGGGCTCGAGCGCGCGGCTGGCGGGGGCGCAGGGCGCACGCGCAGAAAGCTCGGGTGGTTTCGGGCGGGGCGGGAAAGGTTCTCCCCGGCCGCATCATGCCGGGGAGAGAACCAAGGCAACGATTCGATCGGGCCGTCCAACATGTGACCTCCTGGTGCTCGCGAAGCCATCCTTGGCTTCAGGGAGCGGCGCCAACCGAAAAAGGATGGGAGTCACAGAGCCTCTTATGCACCAACCGTGCCCACCTCGGTAAAGCGTTGATCTGCGGGCACTTTCAGCGGGGCGAGGCGGCGATGTTGCCGCCATCCACGGGAAACACGGCGCCCGTGGTGCGCTCGGAAAGCGCCAGCATCACGAAGGCGCGGGCCACGTCCTCGGCCCGCACCTCCGCGCCCAGCAGATTCCCCGAGAGGTACTCCGAGACGCCGAGCCCCCTCGCCCGCGCCCGGGCTTCCAGCACGCCGTCGCCGAACAGCGCGGTGTTGACCCGGTCGGCATTGACCGCATTGCTGCGGATGCCCTCACCGCCGTAGTCGAGGGCATACTGCTTCACCAGCGCCACCAGGGCCGCCTTGGGCAAGGTATAGGGTCCCAGCCCCGGCCCCGGGTTGAACGCGGACTTGGAGGCGTTGAACAGCAGTTGGCCGCCGGTGCCTTGCCGCTTGAACGTCCGCACCGCGTTCGCCGCCACCGATTGATGGGCGAAGAAGTTGAGCTCGAAGCTCTCGCGCAAGTCCGCTTCGCCGCACTCGCCGATCGCTCCCTGCCAGACGCCTCCCGCGTTGGAGACGACGATGTCCACCCCGCCGAACCGCAATGCCGCCCCGCGGAACGCCTCCGCCACCTGCCGGGAATCCGTCACGTCGCCCGCCACGGTGTGCGCCGCGATCCCCTGGCCCGCCAGTCTTTCCGCCTGCGCCGCGAGCCGTTCCCCGTCCCGGTCCAGGAGCACGAGATGGGCGCCGCGCCGCCCGAAGGCTTCCGCCGTGGCGGCCCCGATTCCCGAGGCGGCGCCCGTCACCAGCACGACCTGGCGGGCGAACTCCTTCTCGTCGGCCTTGCCGAGCTTCGCCTGCTCGAGGGACCAGTACTCCATCTCGAACAGCTCGGCCTCGCCCAGGGGCGTATAGCGGCCGATGCCCTCGGCTCGGGCGATGATGCCGACGGTGTGCTCGAACAAGTCCGCCGCGGTGCGCGCGTCCTTCTCGCTGACTCCGGCGGCGAAGAATCCCGCGCCGGGAAGCAGGATCACCCGTGGCGTTCCGTCGAGTTCCCGCTTGGGCGCGGGCGACCGCGCTGAATGGGTCTCGAAGTACCGCCGGTAGGCCGCGCGGTAGTCCGCCACGGCGGTGCGGCAAACCTCGCCGAACCCATCCGCGTCCCCGGGCTCCGGGGGAGGGAGCAGCAGCGGGACGTTCTTGGTGCGGATGATGTGATCGGGGGTGGCCACTCCCCGGCAGGCGTAATCCTCGACCCCCTGGCCATTGACGAACGTCCGGATCGCCTCGCCGGTGCGGAAGTGCAGGATCGTGCGCCGGTGTCCGCCGGGCGCGCCGGGATCCGGTTCCGCCAGGGCGCCCCGAATCACCGGCGCCAGTTCCGCGGCCGCCTCCTCATCGAGAGTACGCAGGTTCTTGCGGGGGACGAACACCCGGGCCTTGCCCTTGGACAACGCCCGCTCGGCGAGCTCCACGTAGTGAATCGTGCGGCCGTAGCTCTCCCGGGCGGTCTCGCCGAAGGTGAAGAGGCCGTGGTTGATCAGTACGATCCCCTCGACGGCGGGATCGGCCTCGTAGGCCCGCATCGCTTCGCCGGACAGAGCAAAGCCCGGAAACACGAAGGGCAGCACGGCCAGCCGCTCTCCGAAGACCTCCGCGCAACGGGCCTCCGGATCGGGCTGGTCCACCAGCGCCAGCACCGCGTCGGCGTGGGTGTGATCCACGAACCGGTGGGGCAGGAAGGCGTGCAGCAACGCTTCCACCGAGGGATTGGGCGCCGAGGCATCCAGCAGATTGGTGCGCAGGGCGTTGACCATTTCCTCGTCCGAGAGGTGCTCCACCTGCCGCAGGGCGCGGATCGGCTCCAGCCGCACGGCGGGAAACCCCGGCGGCTCGATGGAGGCCAGGTCCCAGCCGCTGCCCTTCACGTACAGCACCGCCACCTCGGCGCCGGTGGGTCCGCGCCCGGTTCCCTTCACGGAGGTGTTACCCCCGCCGTGGAGCACCAGGGCCGGGTCCCGCCCAATCAGGCGCGCGGAATAGACCCGCAGCGCCAACTCCTCCGGCACGCCCTGCTCGCGGTAGGTTTCCACCGCCTCCCGTGCCGCGGCCTCGTCCCAGCGATTCTGCATGTGCACCTGCTTGTGAAGTACGATGGCTTGTGAAGACCAATGGCTCCGTGACACCATGCGGACGGTTTGCGCCCGGCCCCGGTTGCCGATTATCTGGGGCCGGTCCCCCGGTGCGGTTTCTGCCGAGGCGGCGCTCCGGCCCGCAAAGCGGTTTGTAGTCTACGATCGAGGCGGAAAGTTCGCAATGCCGGCAATGTTGGATGGGGCGAAAACCTGGTTCGTGGCGGCCCGGCCCCACACCCTGAGCGCATCGGTGGTACCGGTGCTGGTGGGCACCGCCCTGGCGGCCCGCGAGCTGCCCATCTCCTGGCTGTTGTTCGGCCTGACCCTGGCCGGCGCGGTACTGGTGCAGATCGGCGCCAACCTGACCGACGAGGTAGCCGATCACGCGGCCACCGACTCCGCGCTCAAATACCCCGCACCACACAAGGTCATCGCCCGGGGGCTGCTCAGCCCGGCCCAGGTGCGCCTCGGGGCCGGCGTCTCCTTTGCGCTGGCGACCCTGATCGGGCTGTGGCTGGTGATGGAAGCCGGATGGCCGCTGCTGGCGATTTGCCTGGCCAGCCTGCTGGTCGCCTACGGTTACTCCGCCGGTCCCTTCCCCTTGGGCGACTACGCGGTGGGCGAGGTGCTGGTGTTCGTCTTCATGGGGCCGGTGATCGTGGGCGGAACGGCCTTCGTCCAATCCCTCGGCTTCGGCTGGGACGTGCTGCTCTATTCCCTACCCGTGGCGGCGCTGGTCACGGCGATCCTGGTCGTCAACAACCTCCGCGACCGGGAGGAGGACGCCGAATTCAACCGCCGCACCCTGGTCACGCTCCATGGAGACCGCCCGGCGCGTTACGGTTATCTGGCGCTGCTGCTGATCGCCTACGCCGCCCCCTTCGCCGCGATCCTGCTTGGCCTCGGCGGGCCGCTGCTCGCTCTGCCCTGGGTCACGATCCCCATCGCCGCCCGGGTGCTGGGCTGGGTGCTCGCCGCCGAGGACCGCGGCACGCTCCACCGGGCGCTCCGCACCACCTCAGCCCTCCACCTCAGCTTCGGGCTGCTCCTCGCCATCGCCCTGATGCTGGATGGAATGCGGGGATAGGGAAGACCCCACCCCTGGCCCCTCCCCGCTAGGCAGGGAGGGGAGATGTTCTTTCCATGGGGTGGGTGGATTTGGGGGATTGTTGTTTTTCCGGCGAGACCTCACCCCGGCCCCTCCCCGCCCTTCGACAAGCTCAGGACAGGGCGCGC
>JAPUJL010000061.1 GCA_027296185.1 SAR324 cluster bacterium
CCTCGACGAAGGACGGCTCGTAGGGATTCTCCTCCTCGGCGATGAGATAGAAGCTCCACCCCTTCAGCACGAGCCATAGGTTGATGTTTTCCTCCTTGACGAGCACCATGCCTATCACCCGGTTGGAGGCGGGGTCGATCCGGAACTGGACGGTGACCGGCTTGCCTCGCAGTTTGCGGTCCAGCTCGAAGACCACCTTCTTCTTGAACCATTGGAAATACTCCCGCCCCTGCGCCAGGGCTGAGCGCTCCGGCGAGATGTAACGGAACCAGACCTTCACCCGCGCCTTTTGATCGTCCCGGTTCTGCTTGGAGACGTGGGCGGCGAGGTTCTGGTACGCGGGCCGGTAGGGAATCTCCACCCAGAGGGCGTCCGGCCGGTCGACCAGGGCCACCACACCCTGCAGCTCGCCCACCTCGCCCACCTCGATCCAGTTGAGGTAATCCTTGGTGCGCCGGGCCAGATCCCACACCGGCCGGTGGTAGTGGTACCCGCCCGTGCGCTCGTCGAAGTGGCCGCCGAACTCGTCCAGATCGCCCTTGGCGTGCACCCACGCGGTGCCTCCCCAGGAGCCGGCCGCCGCCAGCGTCAGCGCCAGCACCGCACAGGGGAAGATCCAGGCCCGAACGAACGCGCCCCTAGAGGAAGAAATGCGGAAAAGGATCGGCAAAGCCGGCATCGGGCGGGGAACGGGGGAAGATCGGTCAATGGCCATCGATTGCCGGACGATTGCCGGGTCAGAAGGCGCCCACCGGCGGACAAGCCGCGCATCGGCCCGGGCCACGGCACACCGGGCCTGTGACCGGCCGCTACCGGGACTCCGGGGTCTCAGTGTTTCAGCGGGCGGTGACGGTGACGGTGACGCGATTGTTGCTCAGATTCTGAATGTCCACCTGAAACGCTTCGAACCGGGTCTGGTAGATCGCCTCGGCGAGGGACTCCGCATTGGTGCGCGCCCGCACTTCCAGCAGCGCCACCCCGTCGGCGTAAGAGCGCTGGGTGACCTGCTTCACCCCGCGGACGGAGTTGCCCAGCACCTTGCGGAATTCGATCAGGTCGCCGAAGGAGATGTTTTGCACCACGATCTCGATGCGCGCTCCCTCGTTGCGCTCCTTCACCCACAGGTAGGTCACCTGCTCCATCAGCATGGGCGTGACGATGCCGGCGGCTTTTTTCAGGGCCGTCATTCCCGCCGTGGCCTCATCGACGTGCACGCCGTTGGCCGCCAGCGATTCGGAGGCCATCACCTGCCCGCTGTCCACCCGCACCACGTCCAGGCTGATGTTGGCCTGGATCGAGTGGAAGCGGCGGATCATGCCCATGGACTTGGTCTGGGCCGCCCCGAGAATCACCAGATCCGCCTCGGTGCCACGGGCGAATTTCACCACCGCGTCGCGTTGGAGAGTATCTCCCGCCACGGCGGCATCGAGGATGGACTGCCCGCCGAGGGTACGTGCGTCGATGAACTGGAAGCCCTGTTGCAACAGAATTTTGCGGATTTCCTTCTCGGCCACGCTGAGCCGGTCCAGGGTTCCCCCCGCGCCGAAGGCGTTGTTCTCCTTCACCACGACCATCACCCGGGGCTTGCCCACGCGGCTGTAGAGCAACCGCAGCGCCGCGTTCATGTCGTCGATGAACGCCGCTTTCTCCACCTCCGCATCGATGACGATGGTGTAGACTTCGCCGCCCAGGCCCTCGCGCACCACCTCGTAGCGCCGCACGAACCCCTCGCTACGGGTGAGCACCTCGTCCCGCACGAGCTCGAAGTTCCGGGTTTCCGTGGCGGTGGAGATGAACACCCCACTGGCCTGCTCGACGGCGTCGCGGAATGCCGCCTCCAGCGCTTCCTCTCGGGAGCGCGCCAAGTCGTTGGGATAGTGGGCGCCGTAGCCGGTGGCCTGGATCAGCACCACCTCCCGCCCGCCCTCGCCGGTCTGCTGAGCGTAGGCGGGAAATGCCACCAGCGCAGCCAGCAGAGCGCAGGCCGCCCAGGGCGAGGCCATCACGGGCCGGCCCCCCCGCTTGTGCCGTGCGATGCTCTTCACGAGCCTACCTCCAGTGGAAGATGCTCCCAGATCTGTGGATTTTCGTTTGGGAACAATCTTAGCCCCTTTTCCCTTAAATCGCACCCATTGCCGCGGGCGGCGGATTCCAACCCATCGCCGGTTCCCAGCCAGGACCGAGGGAAAGGAAGTGTCGGGTTTGATCCGGCGCACGGGAGGCGGTATGATCGGCGCCCCGGTCGAATGGCGCCCGGCATTTCGGCGGCCCCCACGGCGCCCTCGAGACCCTCCCCAGAGCGACACGATGGACGAAGTCCGCGCCTTTTTGGAGAAATGGAAGCCCTTCGCCTCGCTGCCCCCGGGCAACGCGGTTCGGCGGAGCATCCTGCGCCTGCTCGGCACGGACGACGCGGTGGAGCGCGCGAATATTCTGGCGAAGGTGAACGACCTCTACGCCCTACACCGGATCTACGAAGGGCTTGGCATCCCGCGGGACGGAGCGGGCGCCAAGGGGGAAGCGTTCGCCCAACTGCTCGGCATATCCGTATCGGAGTTCGCCGCGGCGATCCGCAAAAAGGAACAGAAAGCCTTCCTGGCCCTGCTGCTGGAGGGCTTCGAGTTCGACCGGGCCGCCGCGGCGCCCAATCAACTCGCGGGGCGGCAGTTTCTCACCTATCTGTGGGAAGTGCGGGTGGGCGACCCGGCCATCAAGTACAGCATCTACCCCAACGGCGTGCTCTTCTCCGCCGGGGGCAAAACCCACGACGAGATGGCCAAGGAGTTCACCCAGCAGGGCTTCGGCTCGGGCAGGCCGATCGGGGGCGGTTTCATCCGCCGCGACGGCGACCTGACCTTCCAATACGACACCCACTCCAGCTTCATCAAGACCGGCGGCTCCCATAAAATCGTCGCCGATTCGCTCAAACGCAGCATCCGCACCACTGGCGGAGACACCGACCGGGTGACCTTCGTCTACGCCGAAAGCGTGGCGTAGGGCGGGCGGAACCTCCCTGCCCAATAGCGGGTGGCGGCAAGGGCCGCCGCCCCTTGCATCCGCGGCAGGGGCTGACAGCCCCTGCACCCATCGAATTTGTTTGAAGAAGGACCCGGAGCCCCCCGGCAAAATCCAGCCTACTCCGCGACGGACTTCGCCACGGAGCCGGTGGATTCGGGCAGGGCTTCCTGCTCGGAGAGGGGGAGGGGGACGGTGCGGAACTTGGTCTTCTCGTTCTCGCGGTAATCGTCGCGGAGGAGGTCGCGGGTGAAATCGAAGCGGTCGCGGGCGCTGTAGGCCATGGAGACGATGCCGGTGTCCATGCGGATGGCGTCCTTGGGGCAGGCCTCGACACACAGCCCGCAGAAGACGCATCGCAGTTCGTCGATGTCGAAGACGACAGGGTACTTCTCGACGGACTTGTCTTCCACCTCGCCCGCCTCGATGTGGATGCAGCGGGCGGGGCAGATGGTCTCGCACATGTAGCAGGCCACGCACTTGATGAAGCCGTCCTCGCGCATGGTGAGGCGGTGGCGGCCCCGGTAGCGCGGGGAGATGCGGCGGGTCTCCTCCGGGTACTGGATGGTCACCACGTCCCGCTTGCCGAACATGTTGCGGATGAAGTGGCGGGTGGTGATGCGCAGCCCCGCCAGCACGGCCGGGAGGTAGAGCGCCTCCTTGAATCCGTCGTGCCGTTCGACGACCTTGACTTTCAGTTCCATGGATTCCTTCTCCTGCGCCCTGTTGATATTCCCCCTGTCGTAAAATCTTATCACGCCGATCTGGGTCATGCCGATCGGCGCGAAGCATCTCGCCGAGTCCGTTCGGGCCTCGAATGGCGATTAATCTAGTTGAGATTCTTCGCTACGCTCAGAATGACAACTTCGTTATTTCAAACCTCCTCGGGCGGGCCTACCAGACCCAGTCCCAAAGCAGGAGCACCAGCCCGGTCACCACCACGTTGCCCAGGCAGAGGGGCAGCATCTTCTTCCAGCCCAGATCCATGATCTGGTCGAAGCGGAAGCGGGGCACGGTCCAGCGGATCATGATGATCAGCCAGCACAGCGCGATAACCTTGGTCACGAACGCGCCCAGCTGGAGCACCGTCACCAGCCAGACGGGCACCGGCAGATAGCCGCCGAACAGGTGGAAGCCGTCCGGGTGCAGCCAGGGCACGTGATAGCCGCCCAGGAAGAGAGTCGCGGTCAGCCCCGCCACGCCGACGATGGCGATGTATTCCGCCAGCATGAAGGCCGCGTAGCGCATGCCGGAGTATTCCAGGAAGTACCCGGCGATGATCTCCGATTCCCCTTCCGGCGCGTCGAAAGGCAGCCGCTTGGCTTCGGCCAACATGGCGGTGAAGAAGATGAAGAAGGCCACCGGCTGGGTGAAGATGCCCCACTTGGGGATCACGTCGACAAACCAGTAGGTGTTCTGCGCGTCCACGATGGCGCCCACCCGCAGTGTCTCGTAGACCATGAACAGGCCCACCAGCGATAGGCCCAGGAAGACCTCGTAGGACAGCATCTGCGCGGTGGCCCGGGCCGCGCCCAGCAGGGCGAACTTGTTATTGGAGCTCCAGCCGCCGATCACCGCGCCGTACACGCCGAGGGAGGTGATGGCGAAGATGAACAGCAGCCCCACGTTGAGGTCGGTGATCTGAAAGTGGAACTCGCCGATCGGC
>JAPUJL010000062.1 GCA_027296185.1 SAR324 cluster bacterium
TCGTACCTTCCGGCCTCGAGCTCCCGCCGGATCGTCTTGTGCGTGGTCGACCAGTCGTCCGCGATCGGGATCGTCATGCCTACCCGTCATATCCGTAAATGAATTTCGAATTGCCGCGCGACTCCCTCCCGCCGTGCCCCGGGTTCCGCGGCCAAGAGCCTGTGGGCGGCGCGCCACGAATGCTGCCGCCCCGAGTGAACGAGCGTATTTCCGGAGCAGAAATTGGCATCGGGCGATAGAATTTTTTGCGTCCCTGTGCCAACAAACGGCTATCAGCCACCGCCGGCCCGGGCCGCCGAAGCGGCACGGACTTCACCGACAACCCCGTCGCCCATGACCGAGCCCATCGCCCTGTCCAACCGCTTCAACGCCGCGGACCGCTTCATTCTCCCCAATCTGGAGGCGGGGCGCGTCGATAAGCCGTACCTCATCTGCGGCGAGGAGCGGCTCACCTACGGGGAGCTGGACGCCCGCGCCCATCGCATGGCCAATGCCCTGCGGGAGCTCGGGATCGCCCCCGAGCAGCGGGTGGTGCTGATCCTGCCCGATACCCTGGACTTTCCGCCGTGCTTTTGGGGCATCCTCCGCGCCGGGGCGGTGGCGGTGCCCCTGAACACCCTGTGGGGCGCCGGGCAATACCGCCATTGCCTGGAGGACAGCCGCGCCCGGGCGCTGATCGTGGATGCGGCCCTCTGGCCCCAGGTGGAGCCGGCGGTGGCCGGGCTCCGTCATCTGCGGCACGTCGTCGTGGCCTCCGGGAATGTGGCGGGGCTTCCCACCTGCGAAACGCTGATGGAATCGGCGAGCGCCGAGCCGGCGACCGAGGCCATGAGCCCGGACGAGCCGGCCTTCTGGCTGTACACCTCCGGCAGCACGGGGGCGCCCAAGGCCGCGGTACATCTGCACCACGACATGCACTATCCCGCCCGCCACTTCGCCCAAGAGCTCTTGGGGCTGGGTGCCGGCGACGTGACCTTCTCCGCCTCGAAGCTCTTCTTCGCCTACGGGCTCGGCAACAGCCTCTATTTTCCCCTGGCCACCGGCGGCACGGGCGTCCTGATGCCCGAGCGCCCCACGCCGGAGGGGCTGTTCGCGGTGCTGGCGCGTCACCGTCCCACCGTGTTCTACGCAGTGCCCACGCTCTTCAACGCCCTGCTCGAGCTGCACGAGCGGTGGGAGGCGGGGGAGCAAGAGCCCCCCGCGGAACTCCCGCGGCTGGAGCACCTGCGCTTTGCCGTCTCGGCGGGCGAGCCATTGCCCGAGGAGATCTACCGCCGGTGGCGGGAGCGCTTCGGCACGGAAATCCTGGACGGCATCGGCACCACCGAGATGCTGCAGACGTTCATCTCCAACGCCCCCGGGGCCTCGCGTCCCGGCAGCACGGGGCGCGTGGTCCCCGGCTACGACGCCCGGCTGGTGGACGAGGCGGGCCGCGACGTGCCCGAGGGCGAGGTGGGAAGCCTCTGGGCCAAGGGCGAGTCGGCCTCGCCCTTCTACTGGAACCGGCGGGAGAAGACCCGCCAGACCATGCTCGGCGAGTGGCTGGTCACCGGCGACCGGTTCCGGCGCGACGGGGAGGGTTTCTATTATTACCAGGGACGCAGCGACGACATGCTGAAGGTGGGGGGCGTCTTCGTTTCTCCGGTCGAGGTGGAGGCGGCCCTGCTGGGCCATGCGGCGGTCTCCGAGTGCGCGGTGGTGGGCCATGCCGATGGCCAGGGGCTCGTGCGGGCCAAGGCCTTCGTGGTGCCGCGGGAAGGCCACGCCCCCTCCGGCGGGCTGGCCGAATCCCTCATCGCCCATGCCTCGGCCCAGTTGCCGCGCTTCAAGACGCCCCGCTGGATCGAATTCCGCGAGGAACTCCCCAAAACCGCCACGGGCAAGATCCAACGGTTCATGCTGCGGCAATAGGGCCCGGCTCGAATTAAACCGGCCGGTCACCGCATCCTTTCGGGCGCCCCAATCGTCTTCCGGATGAACCCCCAACTTGCGGAGGCAGCATGGGACGATTGAACGGTAAAGTGGCGGTGGTCACCGGCGGCAGCCGGGGCATCGGACGCGGGATTGTCGGCGCCCTGGCCGCCGAGGGCGCAAGCGTGTGGGCCGTGGCGCGGGACGAGGGGCGGCTGAAGGCGCTCGAGGGCGAGGTTCCCGGCGTAAACACCCGGGCGGCGGATATCGCGGACCCGGAGGCCGCGGCAAGCATCCTGGCCGAGGCGCGGCCGGATATTCTGGTGCTCAACGCGGGCCGGCAGCCTCACATGGCGCCGGTACACGAAATGTCGTGGGAACAGTTCTCCGCCGTCTGGGACACCGACGTGCGGGCGGCCTTTCAGTTCGGCAAGGTGGCGCTGACCCAGCCCCTGGCCCCGGGCAGCCTGGTGATCGTCGTCTCCAGCGGAGCCGCGATTAATGGCTCGCCGCTTTCCGGCGGCTATGCCGGCGCCAAGCGCATGCAGTGGTTTCTCGCCAATTACTTCCAGGGAGAATCGGCCGCCCTGGAGCGTGGCGTCCGATTCGTGGCGCTGCTCCCCAAGCAATTGGTGGGCAGCACCGAGCTCGGCGCCGCCGCCGCGGCAGCCTATGCGGCCCGTGCGGGCGTGAGCGGCGAGGAATTCCTGAAGCGCTTCGGGACGCCCCTCACGCCGGAGGGCGTCGGCGAGGCGGTGCTCGCCCTGGCGTTGAACGACGCCTACCGGGAGGGCGTCGTGTTCGGCGTCACCGGCGAAGGGCTGGAGCGCATGGATTGATCCGGCCTCCAAACATCGCCTTTTTCACGATCGTCACCGAATGAGCGAAGAACCGCTGCCACCGGCTTTGATGCAGGCCCGCGAGGCGTTCGACGGGTTGGTGCGGGAGATTCACCCGCAACTGCACCGCTACTGCGCGCGGATGATGGGGTCGGTTGTAGACGGCGAGGACGTGGTGCAGGACGCCCTGGCCAAGGCCTATTACGCCCTAGCCAAGCTGCCCTCGATCTCGAACCTCCGGGGCTGGCTCTTCCGCATCGCCCACAATGAGGCGATCGACCGGCTGCGGCGCAGCCAACGGCACCCCATGGAATCCCTGGACGATCATCCGCCCCTGGCGGAGCCCGA
>JAPUJL010000063.1 GCA_027296185.1 SAR324 cluster bacterium
TTGGTCGGATTGGTGATCTCCAACCCGCCGCCGAATTCCGTCGCCCCGAAGCGAATCAGGGCGTCCTGGGGCGGTTGGATCGTCGAGGTGTTGGCGCGCACGGTGAACGAATCGCTCTCGAACACCTGTCCCGCCCCAAAGGAGATCGAAAGGCCCGAATCGAATTCCAGGGGCGCCCCCACCACGTAATCCTCGCCGGCGCGCACCTGGCCGCTGTTGCCCTTGTCGTCCTCCCAGCGAACGTTCAGGTCGCGGGTGGTGCCGATGGTGCCGTCGCGCAGGGCGGTGAAGGTGTAAACCTTCGCCTCGTCGGAAATGAATTCGCCGGTCACCGATTTATCGGCGGTGCTCTTACGGGGGCCGAATTCCTCCGGAAACTCCGGCTGTACGCCGAATTCTTCCTCGACCTCCTCTTCCGATGGAATCCAGGCGGTCACATCGAGGATTTCGGCGGAGATGCGCCGCTCGGATTCGTCCAGCCACCAGCGGCCGCTGAGCTCCTCCGCGGACACGCGGAACGTGGCGCTGTCGCTGGGATTGAGCACACCCGCGTCGAGCTTGAGCCGGAGTCCGTCGATCAGGGCCAACTGGCTGCCGGGCTGGTATCCGCGGCCCACGTTGACGATGCCCGACTTGCCGTCGTCCCGTTCCCAGCGGATGCGGAGGTTGGAGGCGGCGCCGATGGGGCCGCTACCCTCCACCGTCAGCGTAAATTCCGTATCGTCCTCGCCGGAATAGTCCCCCTCGATCTGCGGTCCGCCGAAGGTTGCTTGCCGCTCCCAGCGGGAGGGCTGGGAGAATCCGGCGTCCCGTTCCTCCTGAGGGAGCCACCAGAACAGGTCGGAGCGCTGGGAGCGGGTGCGCACCGTGAACGAGTCGCCCACGATGATGTCCCCTTCGCTCAGCACCAGGCTCAGGCCGTCGGCAAAAGGCGTCGCTTCGCCGGGGGCGTAATTGAACGAGTCCAGCTCAAGGACGCCGTTCTCGCCCGTATCGGTTTCCCAGCGCACTTGCAGCTGGGATTCGCCGCCCACCGTGCCCGTTTGCACGGCGGTGAAAGTAAAGAGCTTGTCGTCGTCGCCGGTGTAATCGCCCACCACCCGCATGATGGCGTTGGAGGCGCCCGTGCCTGTGGCAACGGTCGGGCGCTCGGTAGGCGCGCCGACGCCCGCCCAATCGGAGGGATCCTCGACGAGGTTGCTGAAGTTGGGCGTCTCGCCACCTTGTAGATCGATTTCCAATGCGATCCGGCCCTCGGAGCCGGTCTTCTGGCTGGTCAGCACCAATTGGAACGGCTTGAGCTGGTTTCCGGTGCGGATGATGGTGGACTGCACGTCCTCGGATGCCGCGTTGATGGCGTCCTTCAGCCCCTCGAGGGTGTTGTTGGTCTCGTCGATCACCACCGTAATGGGGTTTTCCTCACCCACGGTGATGATGAATCGGCCCATGCCGACGATTTGGTCGTTGGTCTCGTAGCCCTGGGAGGATATCTGGTGATTCAACGCCATGCGTTCCACGATCAGCGTGTGGTTACCCGGCGCCGCGCCCGCGGTGGCGGTCGCCGTCACCACGTCCTCGTTGCTGGTTTCGACGATCTTGCCCTCCCACAGATTGTTGGAGGCCAATGTGCCGAGGATGCCCTCCAGGTCTTCCAGGACGGTCTTGACCTGGTCGAACGAGTCCAGCTCGATCTGGGCCTGCTCCTTGCGGTTCTCGACAGGCTCGAGCCGCCGCCGCTCGATCTGGAGCAGGTTCTGGATCGTTTGGTTGGTGTTCATACCCGATGCCAATCCTGGAACCCGGTTCGCTTGGGCGTTGGTGTTGATTTCCGTCATGATGGACCTGGCATTCGCTTCGTAGGGGTGCGTATTTGCCTAGTGGACGCCCAGCGGGCGATTTTTGCAGCCGGCATTTAACGCACAGTGTTGAAATAATTCTCTAATTATTATTCCTCGCAACGCGTGGAAACCCGGGTTTCAAGTGTTCAAGAAATATTCCACGCGGCGGTCTACCCGCTCACGGTTGCGGTCAGCAATCGGAGCACCGCCTCGGGGCTCTGATTGGCCTGCGCCAGCATGGCCGTCCCCGCAGCGAGCATCACTTGATTCCGGGTGAAATTCGTCATCTCCGCCGCCATATCCGCGTCGCGCAAACTCGATTCCGCGCTGGTCAGGTTCTCCTCGGCGACACGGAGGCTCTTCGTGTTGCTCTGCAACGTATTCTTCTGGAAGGCGCCCAGGGTGGCCCGGAGCTGGGTAATCTCGCCGATGGCATCGTCCACCAGCAGCATTGCGTCCTCCGCGCCTTGGGCGGTGGTCACGTCGATCTCGCTCAGATTGCGGAATCCGGAACTGTTGGGGACTCCGTTCCCCAGCCGGTTGGACTTGGCATCGACCAGCGAAATCTTGACCTGCTGGCCGCGCGTGGGTCCCACCTGGAAGGTGAGCGAATTCTGGGTCACGTGAACGAAGCCTTCCGTCTCCGCTTGGGTATCGGCCGGCACCTCGAAGGTGAATTCGACGAATTCGTTGTCCTCGCGCTTCGACAGAGGCCGGGCGCCGGGAATCCCAACGTCGAAATCTTCCAGCCGCACGTTGCGTGGATCGGTCTTGAGAATCCGCTCGGTCACTTTCCGCACCGGATCGTGCTCGATGACCAATCCTTCCACGTCCGTGCCGTCGGCTCCGGTCATCTGAACGCCTTTCCCCGAGCCGATCTTGCCGTCGATGGTACCCTCCACGTCGCGGCCGCGTTCTCCCTGCTCGATGGTATTGGCGAGCCGGCTGAGCACGCCGGGTATCGTCGCGGAAGCGGTAAAGACGTGCGCGCTGCCGAACTCTTTGTGCTCGACGACGAGGCGTTGAGTATTCGGATCGACGAATACCTGCACGTCGAGGCCCGCGCTTTTAACGCTCTGTTCGAGCTTTTGCCCGATGACCTCTCGGATGGCCCGCACGGCGCGCTGTGGATCGACCTGCAGTTCGGGGCGCTCGAGGTTGTCGAGCATGTTCCGGATGGCCGAGGCGTCCTTGGGATTGTCCATGCGGAATTCGGCGTTCTTTCCGCCTTCCGACAGGATGATCTGGAAGCTATCGACCAGATCGCCGACCGAGATCGGTCGTTGGCCTTCCATCCGGGAGCGGGTGGCCGCCTGGGTGATGTCGATCAGGTAGCCTTCCGCCGGCGAGGACTTGGTTTCCGGCGAGGCCGACTCGAACCGCAGCCCCTGGCCCACGGCTACGCCATTGGCGCCATTGCTGCCGTCGAGCAGGGTGCGGGTGCCGAACTGGCTGGTGCGGGCCACCCGGTCGATGGTGTCCAGGGCGTTATCCACTTCCGCCTGATCCGCCTGGAGCATCTTCTCGTCGTTGGCCCCTTCGTTGGCGGCGTGAATGGCCCGTTGCCGGATCGAGATCAACAGGTTGCTGACCTCGTTCAGCGCCGCTTCGGCCGTTTGCACCATGGAAATGGAGGCTTCGGAATTTTCGATCGCTTGCTTGATTGAGGCAATCTGGCCGCGCATTTGCTCGGAAATGACCAGCGTGGCCGGTCCATCCGCCGCACGATTGATCTTTAGGCCGGAGGAGAGGCGCTCGAGCGTGCGGCCCATCTCCTCGTCGGTTTCCCGCAGGTTGCGAAGCGCGTTGAGGGCTGGAATATTGTGATTGATCCGCATTGCCATGGATCACCTCATAGGCTGTAGTGGCGCCCCGGTGGGGATACCCCATGGGGAGCGCTGAGCCGGTCGGATATCCGGCTTCGGTTTCGTTGACAGCGTTATCGGCGGCCGGACGAGAATCTTTAGGGGAGCGCTATTTTTTATTCCCCGAAACCGCTCGATCTGTCGTAAAAGTATGCCGACGTGCCCGTGCCGCCTCCCTGGCAGCTGGCTGTCGTTGGGCCCATCGGGCTCTGTTTCCTTATCGGCGGCGGCAGGGAAATCTTGAGGAGGTGCCCGAGCCGGCACGGAAATCAACGCTCCGGCCCGCCCAGCCCGTGCGAACCGGTCTCCGTGCCGGGCGTTTAACCTCTTCAGGGGGACTGCGCACGGCCGGCCGGAACGGGGCGGCAAACGGAAGCCGGAGCGCGGAAGATCGGCTTTCCTTGAGCGAACGGAGCGCGCAGCGGACAACCGGTTGATTGGGAGCCATGAATCCACTCAGAGACGGCTTGATCAAAGAGAGAGTGCCGGCGCCCCAGGTGATGGTGATCTTCGGCGCCTCGGGGGATCTGACGCGGCGCAAGCTCTTGCCCGCGCTTTACACCCTCGCCCGGGAGCGGCAATTGCCGTCGCCGTTCTCGGTGGTGGGTTTCGCCCGGCGGCCCAAGAGCGACGAGGACTTCCGCGGGGAAATGCGCGAGGGCTGCGACCGCTTCGCCCGCCGCCGGCCCGTGGACGAGACGCTTTGGTCCAGCTTCGCGGAATGCGTTTTCTATCAGCAAGGCAGCTTCGACGACGCGGCGGCCTACGCGGCGCTCAAAACGCGGATGGAGGAGATCGACGCCAAGCTGGGCATTCCCGCGAACCGCCTGTACTACCTGTCCACGCCGCCCTCCGCCTACCCCACCATCATCGATAACCTGGGTGCGGCGGGGCTGGTGAGCCGGGCCTACGAGCCGTTCACCCGGATCATCGTGGAGAAGCCCTTCGGGCGCGACCTGGAATCGGCCCAGGTGCTGAATCGGCAGGTGAAGCAGGTCTTCCGGGAGGCGCAGATTTTCCGCATCGACCATTATTTGGGCAAGGAGACGGTGCAGAACATGCTGGTGTTCCGCTTCGGCAACGGCATCTTCGAGCCGCTGTGGAACAACCGCTACGTGGATCACGTTCAGATCACCGGCGCCGAGGCGATCGGCGTGGAGGGTCGGGGGGCCTACTACGAAGAGGCGGGGATTCTGCGCGACATGGTGCAGAATCACCTGTTTCAGGTGATGTCCCTGGTGGGTATGGAGCCGCCAATCTCCATGGACTCCAATTCGGTGCGGGACGAGAAGGTGAAGTTCCTGCGCTCCCTGCGCCACATCCCGGATGGAAAGGTCGACGAATACGTGGTGCGCGCGCAGTATGCCTCCGGCCACGTGCTGGGCGAATCCGTGCCGGGTTACAAGGAGGAGCCGGGGGTGGACCCCCAATCCACCACGGAAACGTACGTGGCGCTGAAGCTGCTGGTGGATAACTGGCGCTGGGCCAACGTGCCGTTTTTCCTGCGCTCGTCCAAGCGCATGCCCAAGCGGGTGACGGAAATCGCCATTCACTTTCGCCAGGCGCCTCATCAGCTCTTCGGCAACGGCACGGGGAAAGGCCCGGTACCCAACGTCCTGTCGATCCGCATCCAGCCCAACGAGGGGATCGCGCTCCACTTCGGCTCCAAGATTCCCGGCCCCACGACCGACATCGCGCCGGTGAACATGGAGTTCCTCTACGGCACCTCCTTCGGCAACGAGCCGCCCGAGGCCTACGAGCGGTTGATCCTGGACGCCATGCTGGGCGACAGCACCCTCTTCACCCGCGACGACGAGGTGGAGGCCTCGTGGACTTTCATCACGAGAATCCACCAGGCCTGGGCGGAGCAGAAGAAGAAGCAGATTCCCGTGTTCGAGGCCGGGAGCTGGGGCCCCTCCGAGGCCGACGAGCTGCTCGGCGAGGGGATGCACTGGAGGCGGCCATGAGCGCCGTCCAAAACGGCGGTCAAAGTGCCGGTGCGATCACCTACGCGGGTGGCCAGAACATCGACTTGGCCAACGTCGAGCATGAGTTGGCCGGACTGTGGCGCCAGGCGGGGGAAGCCGCCGCGGAAGCCGGTCAACGGTCGGTGACGCGGGCGTGCCTGTGGAATCTGGTGGTCTACCAGCCGCCGCCGGAGCAGCGGTACGGCCGGCCCTCTGCGCCCCGGCTGCTGGACGACGTCACGGCCGCGGTGCCGTCGCGTCTGTTGCGGCTAGAGCTCCGCCCGGAAGCGGAGGCGCCCTCGGGCGGCAAGGCGGTCTCCGCATGGGTGAACACCAAGTGCAACATCTCTCCCGCCGGCGGTCATCAAATCTGCACCGAAGAGATCGGTATTGCGGGCTTCGGAAGAAAGGGACAAGCGCATTTTCCGGCGCTCGTGCGAGCGTTGCTGGTGCCCGACCTTCCGGTGGCGCTGGTCTGGCTGGATTCAGCGCCGCACAAGGGGAGGCTGTTGCGGGATCTGCTGCGGCTGAGCGACCGCATCCTGGTGGATACTCAGCCCAGTGCCGAAGGCGCCACGCTGATCGAGGTGGACGAGCTGGTGCGGGAAACCCACGCCCAGTTCGTCGATCTGGGCTGGATGCGGCTCACGCCCGTGCGGTACATGGTGGCCAGCCTGTTCGACGCGCCGGGCCGGCCGGAGCAGCTCAAGCACCTGGAAGGGATCCGGATCGACACGACGCCCAGCGGCCGCAACTCGGGGTTCCTCCTTCTCGGCTGGCTGCTCTCCCGGCTGGGCAAGCTGGAGCTGAGTGCGGAGGATGCCGCCGGGCGCGAGGCGGAGTTCCGCTGGAAGATCCGCCAGGAGAACGGGAGCTTCCCCATCGAATTCCACGTGCGGGAGGGCGAGGGCGGGCTGGACGGCCTGCTCTGCCTCGACGTGGCCGCGGGCGGCGAGCACTTCGTCCTGCGCCAGGTGGACGCGCTGCACGTGGCCCTGGACAGCCCTGACCACGGCGGGAAAAAGCTGGCGCTCCACGGTTGGGACGACCCGGAGTTGGTCGTGGCGGGGCTGGGCGGACCTGGCCTCGATGCACTCTATCCCGAAGCCCTGAACATCGCGGCCAGGTTGATCGGCGCGGAGGCCTGGAACCGGTGA
Source organism: SAR324 cluster bacterium (assembly GCA_027296185.1). Classification (GTDB taxonomy): domain Bacteria; phylum SAR324; class SAR324; order SAR324; family JACQKK01; genus JAPUJL01. Next base: position 6,828 of record JAPUJL010000063.1, read on the forward strand.
GCGTACACCTGTACATCTCCCCCGACCCGGAGACCGCGGCACAGGCGGCGATGGAACAGCTGGAGGCATGGGGTGCCGAGTTCA
>JAPUJL010000064.1 GCA_027296185.1 SAR324 cluster bacterium
CGCTCCAGGAGCCGCCGCCCGCCCCATGATCGAACTCGAGCAAGTCACCAAGATCCTCCCCAGCGGAGGGAAACCCCTCACCATTCTCTACCCCCTCGACCTTTCCATTCCCCGCGGCCAGTTTCTGGCGGTGATGGGACCGTCGGGCAGCGGGAAAACGACGCTGCTCGGGCTGATGGCGGGTCTGGACTCGCCGACCAGCGGCGAAATCCGCGTCGACGGCGAGACGCTGACCGGCATGAACGAGGATGCCCTGGCCCGCTTCCGCGCCCGGTCGATCGGATTCGTGTTCCAGACCTTCCAGCTGATCCCGACCCTCACGGCCCTGGAGAACGTGATGGTGCCCCTGGAGATCGTCCAGGCGCCCCAGCCCCGCGTCCGGGCCGCCGAGCTGTTGGAAAGCGTGGGCCTCGCCGAGCGGGCCGGCCACTATCCCGCTCAGCTTTCCGGCGGGGAACAGCAGCGGGTGGGCCTGGCCCGGGCCTTCGCCCGGGAGCCGGCGGTGCTGCTGGCGGACGAGCCCACCGGCAACCTGGACAGCGCCAACGGGGCGGTGGTGATCGAGCTGCTCCACGCCCTGCACCGGGAGCGGGGCACCACCGTCGTGCTGGTCACCCACGACCCGGACGTCGCCGGGAGCGCCCAGCGCACCATTCAGCTGCGGGACGGCCGCGTGGTCGACGACGACGGGAGCCCCGGGGCCGCTGCGGCACCCGCGGGCGGGGCCGCCCAATGAGCGGCCCAATGAGCCTCCTAAGGGCGGGGCGGTTCCCGCTGTGGATGGTCTGGCGGGAGTCGCGGTTCTCCTGGCGGCGGCAACTCTTCTTCGCCGCGTGCATCGCCTTGGGCGTCGGAGGGTTGGTGGCCGTGAAGTCCTTCGGCCTGGGGATCGAGGCCCGCATGCAGGGCGAGGCGCGCACCCTCCTGGCCGCGGATCTGGTGCTGGCCAGCGCACGGGAATTCACCGCCGAGGAACGGCAGGCCCTCGCCGAACTCGAGGCGCGGGGCGCGCGGATCACGATCTCCCGGGAATTCGTCTCCATGGCCTCGACGCACGCCAACGATTCCACCCGGCTGGTCAACGTGCGGGCGGTAGGCAGCGACTACCCTTTCTACGGACAGGTGGTGACCGCCTCCGGGCGTCCGCTGCGGGAGTTGCTGACCGACGATACCGTCCTCGCCCACGGGGCGGTGCTGATTCACCTGGGGCTGGCGGTGGGGGACACCCTGTACATCGGCGAGAAGGGCTTCCGCATCGCCGGGGAACTGATCCGGGAGCCGGACACGGTGCAGTTCTTCGGATTCGCCCCGCGGGTGCTGGTCACCGAAGCCGGCGGCGACGCCACCCGGCTCATCGGCGAGAAGAGCCTGGTGCGTTACCGGGCGATGGTTCAGTTGCCCCCCGGCAGCGATGCCCTGGCCGCTGCCGAGGCGCTCGAGGCACGGCTGCCCGACCGCTTCTCCCGCGTCCGCACGTACGACAAGGCCCAGCCGCGGGTGAGCCGGTTCATGGGGTACCTCACCAACTACCTCAACCTGATCGGACTGGTGGCGCTGATCCTCGGCGGCGTCGGCGTGGCCGCGGCGATCCGGGTCTTCCTCGCCCAGAAGTTGGATACCATCGCCGTGCTGAAATGCCTGGGGGCCACGTCCGGGCAGGTGCTCTCCGTCTACGGGCTGCAGGCGGCGGCGCTGGGGGTGCTCGGCAGCGTGGCCGGCATCGGGTTGGGGTTGGCGGGGCAGGGCGTGGTTCCGCTGCTGCTGGCCGACCTGGTGCCGGTGAAGATGGGCTTTGCCGTCTCCTGGAGCGCGGTGGCCGAGGGCGCGGTGCTGGGCGTCGTGACGACCCTGCTGTTCACCCTGCCGCCGATCCTGCAGGTGCGGCACCTGCCGCCCGCCCGGGTGTTCCGCTGGCACGTCGAGCCGCCCAGCGGGCGGCGCCTGGAGTTCTGGTGGACGGTGGGGTTGATTTTTCCCCTGGTGTTCGCCGTGTCGGTGTGGGAGGGGGGCTCGTGGAAGCTGGGGAGCATCTTCTTCGGCGCCCTGGCGGGCTCGGCCGTGGCCTTGTACGCCGCCGCCCGGGGGCTGCTGGCCTTGCTGAGGCGGGTACCCAAGCCCGGCCGGTTCGTGCTGACCCAGGGTCTGAGCGGGCTCTACCGTCCGGGGAACCAGGCCGCCCCGGTGGCGATCGCGCTGGGGCTGGGCGTGCTGCTGGTGCTGGTGGTCTTTCTGCTGCAGACCGACCTGCTCCGCCAGATCGCCGCCAACCGCAAAGGGGACGAGCCCAACCTGATCTTCATCGATATCCAGGCCGATCAGCGGGATACGTTCCTCGCCACGGCGCAAGCCCATGGGGTGGAGGGCGCCGAGCTGATCCCCATCGTCCGGGGGCGTATCCACTCGCTGAACGGCCAGCGGCTCCGCGCCGGCGAAATCGAGGACGAGGAGCGGCGCCGGGTGCTGGGCTTCACCTATTCCCTGACCTATCGCGCCACCCTGGAGGAGGGCGAGGAGGTGGTGGAGGGCCGCTTCGGACCCCGCCCGGAGATTCCCGGCCACCAGGTCTCGGTCGCCGACTGGTGGACCGAATACAGCCACGTGGGCGTGGGCGATACGGTCACGGTGGACATCCAGGGGGTCCCCATCACGGCCACCGTGACCAGCATCCGCAAGATCGACTGGAGCAACCGGCGCGCCAACTTCTCGCTGGTCTTCATGCCCGGCGCCCTGGAGCAGGCGCCACACATGTTCGTGGCGCCCCTCTACGTGCCGCGGGTAGAGGGGCGGGTGGCCCTGCAGAAGGCCATGGTGGCCGCCCTGCCCAACGTTTCGGCCATCGATGTCGAAATCGTGCTGCGCGCCCTGCAGGAGATCGTCGAGCGAATCGCGCTGGTCATTCAGTTCATGGCCGGGTTCAGCATGGCGGTGGGGCTGGTCATTCTCGGTGGCGCCATCGCCACCGGCAAGTATCAGCGCCTGCGCGAAGCGGTGCTGCTGAAGACCCTCGGTGCCACCCGGGCCGCCGTGGCGGGGGTGCTCTCCACCGAATACGCCCTGCTGGGCGCTCTGGCGGGAATCGTCGGGGCCTGCGGCGCGGCGGCGCTCTCCTGGGGGCTGGTGACCTTCGTATTCGATGGGCGGTGGGATTTGCGGTGGCCGCCCTACCTGGTGGCGGTGGCGCTGGCGGTGGTGCTGACCACCGGGATCGGCCTGTTCGCCAACCTGGATATTCTCAACCGCAAGCCCCTCCAGGTGCTGCGCGAGGAGTAGCGAGGTCCGGACGAAGGTTGGTCCCCGCGAGTTCCCCGTTCTTCCGCGGCGCACAGCGGCGGGCCGCGCCCCGGAGGGGGCGCCGATGACCCTTTCTCCGGGGCGGCGGGGAAAATCCGCGGCGGCCGGGGAACGCGCTGAAGGGATATCTAGGCGGGCTTGCGGGTGAGGAAGAAGATCACACCGGTCACGAACGCGGTACCCACCACGGCCGCAACGATGAAGAAAATACCCGAGGTGGGGAATTCGATCAGCAGGAAAATCAGACCGGCCAGCACCGACAGACCGCCGACGACGATGACGAAGTATTCGAAGATGGGGCTGATCATCCTATTTCTCGATCCAATTTATCGTTCCAGTTTCGCAGGCCGCCGGCCCCCGCGGACACGGCTGGGCGATTCGCCCCCACACTTTTGCCGATCGGGCGGGCGTTGTCAACGCCGCGGAACGGCAGGTGGCGCTTAGGAATAAGGCGAGCGCACGAGCTGCACCAGATCGATCCGCCAGCGCCCGTTCTCCTTGAGCAGCAGCGCCGAGTGATCCTTCTCGAAGCGTTGGGTTGGATCGAACTTGTGCTGGAACGCGAGCCGCGCCTGGATATAGACCATGGTGCGGTGGCGGAAATCCGGCTTGAGGAACTTATCGTCGAGCTCCCCTTGGGGCAACCAGGCCAACTCCACCATTCGCTCCGCGAAGCTCTCCAGGCTCACCCGTTCCCGGCTCGCCGCCCACCCTTCCTCGTATAGCTCGAAGTACAGCTCCTCGCGCCAGAGGGTGATCATCCGGCGGAAAGCATCCAGCGCCTCCTGCTCGATCGATTCCCGCTCGAAGACGTTGGGCTCGGCCAGCGCGGTGCCGCCCGGAACGCCTTGCCAGGCCAGCGCGGCCGGCAAAGCGAGGACCGCCAGGGCCAGGAGCAGCCCCACGGGGAGGTGCCATGGAAAACCGCTCGCTCGCCGCGCGGCGCGGCGCGGCGGGATATCGTCCTCGATCCTCGGGTTCACGTTCCCTCCATGGGTTTAGGGATATTCCGGCTGCAGGGCGATCTGGCGCAGGGAGATCCACAACGACTCCAGCGCCAGGGGCCGGATGACGTTGAGCAGCATCCCGTCCCGCGCACTCAGCACCTCCCGGTAGCAGGCCTCGGCCCGGGCCGGCGGAACGCGCCGGCCCCAGCGCCTGAGCGCCTCGGCGCGGTCGCCGTTGACCAGCCGTTCCTCCGGGCCGCCGGCGCCCAGCAGCCCCAGATCATGGTACCAGGTCTCCATGCACTCCAACACGAATGCCCACTCGTCGGCGCCGCTCCACTTCTGCACGTGCTCCGAGACGCGGTCGAAGGTGAGCCGGTCCATGGCCTCCAGGGCGTGCAGCAGCTCGTCCCGCAACACCATCAGCCGCCCCGCGCCCCGCAGCAGTTCGGCTCGGATCCGCCCCTGGGAGTGCCGCACCGCGAAATCCAACTCCGCCTCGGAGAGCTTGCCCTCTTCCACCAGGATCGCCCGCACCGTTTCCGCCCCCAGCGGCGTGAAACGCAGGGGCATGCAGCGGGAGACGATGGTCTCCAGCAGCAGCGACGCGCTGGTGGCGGTGAGCACGAGCAGGGTATCCTCCGGCGGCTCCTCGAGGGTCTTGAGAAAGGCATTCGCCGCGGCGGGATTTAGCCGCTCCGCCTCCCGCAGGACGATCACCCGCTTGCGCGCGTCGAAGGGAATGAGCCCCAGCCGGTCGGCCAGGGCCCGCACCTGATCGATCTTGATGAACTGGCCGTCCGGGGCGATCGTGTCCATGTCCCCGTGCACGCCCGCGGCGATCTTGCGGCAGCTGGGGCAGGCGCCACAGCCCTCCCCGGGCGCTTCGAGGCAATTGAGCGCCTTGGCCAACTCGAGCGCCACGGTGCTCTTGCCCACCCCATGGGGGCCCAGGAAGAGCATCGCCGAGGGCACGCGCTCGTGAGCGATCACGGCGCGCAGCCGCTCCACCGCGGTTTCCTGTCCCTTGATGCGCTCAAAGCCCATCGTAGCGCTCCCGCATTGCCTGCCAGACCGCCTCGCCGATTCCCTCCACGTCGCCGCCCGCGTCGATGCGTAGCACACGCTCCGGTTCCTCGCGGTGGATGGCCGCATAGCCCCTCCGCACCCGCCCGTGAAAATCCGGGTGCTCGCGGTCCAGCCTGCTTTCCGCCGCTCCCTTTGCGCTCGCGCCTGGGGCGCCGGAAGCCCCTTTCGGATCCGCGCCGGCGGCCCGCTCCCGTTGAGCGATGCGGGCCAGGGCCGTGTCCACGTCCAGGTCCAGCCAGAAGGTCAGCTGGGGCGAGGTGGGGGCGATCTCCGCGGCGATGAATCCCTCCACGGGCGTGAAGTCCAGTTCCCGCCCGAACCGTTGATAGGCCACCGTGGCGTCGTGGTACCGGTCGCAGATGACCGTGTCTCCCCGGGCCAGAGCGGGCCGGATCGCCTCGTCCAGGTGCTGGACGCGGTCCGCCAGATACAGCAGCAATTCGCAATGGGCGCTCATGTTCCCATTTTTCGGGTCCAGCAGCACCGTCCGCAACCCCTGGCCGATCCGGGTTCCGCCCGGCTCCCGCGTTAATACGACGCTGAATCCGAAATCGCGTAGCCTGGACGCCAGCAATGCCGCCTGGGTGCTTTTGCCGCAGCCGTCGATTCCATCGAAAGTGATGAAGGCGCCCCGCAGCGAGCGTTTCGAGTGGGAGGCCGGGGTTCCGCTCTGGGACACGCGTCGCGCTCGTTGCGAAGGGGTTAGGAGGCCGATCAGTTGAAATCGAAGCGGACGCGGCCGCCCACCGCGATACTCAACTCGGCCGATCGCCCCGCGGCGATCTCCAGCACGAAATTGCTGGGCTCGGAGGCACTGTAGGTGGGCAGCTGGTTCACCGGCGTTCCCGGTGCGGGCACCGGCACGAACGACTCGATATGGACGATGCGCAAATTGCGGATCCAGATCATGTCGATGGAGATCAGCATGTCCCGCATCCAAAAGGTGTGATTGCCCTCCTCCGCGTAGATGAAGAGCATCCCCTCGTCCGGACCGAGCGCCGCGCGCCCACCCAGTCCGCGCGACTGCTGCTCGCGGGTCTCGGCGATCTCCGCGGCGATCGGGTGGCCGTTCAGATAGACCGTGGCCGTCGCGGGCTTTTGGGCGCGGCTGTCCTCGGCGCAGGCCATGAGGCCGGTCAGCACCGCCAACGTGACGAGGCCCCGGGCAATCCGAACGTTCGAGGGGTTCATCGCCCGCCGCTGGGATGATGGCCTGCCCCGCGCGCCGCCCACGCCATTCGCAGCATTAGGCGCTCCGGGGAAGCACATCGAACAACACGGAAAAGGTGTGGCACGTGACGCCTCCCAAGACGAACAAGTGCCACAGTACGTGACGATAGGGCAACGATTCCCAGAACGATAACCGGGTTCCCAGCGAATAGGGCAACCCGGAGATGGGAGAAAAATCGGTGGCGCTGAACATCCTTGGCGCGTTCCGGATAGGGGTTCCGCTCCGTTCAGGCGGATTGGGCCAGCTTGGCCAGACGCTTCTTGACCATCTGCCGCTTGAGTGGCGGCAAGCGCTCCAGGAACAGCTTGCCCAGGAGATGATCCAGCTCGTGTTGCAGGCAGGCCGCCGCCAAATCCTCCAGCGCCTCCTCTTCCGGCTCGCCCTTCACGTTCCGGAATTGAATCACGATTCGCCGGGCCCGCTTCACCTCCGCGGTGAATTCGGGAACGCTCAGGCACCCTTCCTCGATCAGCGTCTCCCCGCTGCGGTCGACGATGGCCGGATTGACGTACACGCGGGGGGCGCGGGGCTGCTCATCTTCCTCGCTGGCGTGGAGATCGACCACCACCAACTGCTTGAGCTGTCCCACCTGTGGCGCCGCGAGGCCGATCCCGCCCTTGACGTACATGGTCTCCAGCAGGTCATCGGCCAGTGCGGCCAACTCCTCGCCGAAGTCCTCGACTGGCCGCGACTTCCGCCGCAGCAGGGGATGGGGAAACTGGAGGACGGGAAGCACGCTCATGGCGGCGCAAGCGAGGGGAGGCTCCGAACGGCAAACGTGTTTCGCAAAGTGTACCCGATCCCGCCTCGGCGATCCAGCGATCCAGCGCCCCCGGCGTGCCCCGCGGCCGCCGTTCACAAGTGCGGAGCAATCGCCCAATCATTCCCCCGTGAGGCCCACGCGTCGCAGAAACTCCTGGAAGAACCCATCCCATCCAGGATCGGGCACCACTTCCATCTCGAGCACCCACAGCCGCTCTGCGGCACTGAGCCGCCCGCGGAGCTTCACGGCGTCCTTCTCGGTGGTGATCCAGCGGGGCCGTCCGCGATCTTCGGGGTCCGAGCCGCCGCCGTCGGCGCCCGATTCGCCCAGGAGCCGCTCCAGCTCCGTCAACGCCCGGTCGCCGTAGGGGTCGTGATCGGGGCGGGCGACGATCTCGGCGGCCGTGGCGCCCAGCCCCTCCACCGCCGCGGCGAAACCCGCCGGGTGGGCGATGGCGCAGAGGAGGGAGACGGTGAGGCCGTTCAGCGCGTCCAGGGGAAGCTCGGCACCGCCGTCCAGGCGGCTCAGCCGGCAGGGGCGGTATCCGAAGCGGAACACCGGCACGTCCGGCCTCAGGAGTCCATCCAGCTCGGCGGTGGTGCGGCCGGGGTCGCCCAGTCCGGATTTGGTGACGATCACCGCATCCGCCCGGCGGACAGCGGATCGGGGCTCGCGCAGGTAGCCGCAGGGCAGCATCCGCCCGTTGCCCAGTCCCCGCTCCGCGTCCACCAACAGCAGGTTCAGCTCCCGCGCCAGGCCCCGGTGCTGATACCCATCGTCCAAGAGAAATAGGTCCGGCGGCTCCGTGGCCTCGGCCAGGCGGCCCGCCCGGTAGCGCCGGCGGGCGATATAGATCGGAAGCTCCGGGTTGCGCATGGCCAGCCAGAAGGGCTCGTCGCCCACGGCGAGGGGGTCGGCCCTGCTTGGCTCCGCGCCGCGCAGGCGGATCAGGCCGGAGCGCCCCACGCGCCCGTAGCCCCGGCTCAGCACCGCGGGGCG